>JAHIEH010000072.1 GCA_018901675.1 Nanobdellota archaeon | reverse complement strand
TGGTTTGATCAGTATTGGCACAGAAATATTTAAATATCTCTGTATCCATCTTTTTCTATGGATATTAAGCTTCAGCAAAATTTGTATTTCTGGTTTTATAGCTGAAGCTCAAACTAACTAAATTTTTCTGTAAAGTTTTGAGCATGATACCCTCTTATAATAATTTATCTAATAGTGAAGGAGATTCTTATAGTTATAAATGTCCTTGTTTGGATGGAAATATTTGCATTAATTATGTTGTTAATAGCGGGAAGCTGTGCAATGGCAATAAAGGAGATTACACTAGTTGCAGGTTTTTTGAGATGTATGTTAAACACAAATTGAACTTAGCTAAATTTATCAGCCAGAATGGCAATCAATTAGGAGAATCAGTAAACGATTAATTATTTATATTCCCCCTGCTTTGTTAAAACATGGGAAAAACAGAGCTGATTAACAGCCTGAGAAAGCATGGCTTCCCTGAAAATATTCTCGGTGCTTTTGCTAAAGTTCAGAGAGAAGACTTTGTTCCTGAAAGGTTTAGGAGCATGGCATATGAAGATATTGCATTGCCTTTAGGTTCTGAGCAAACAATAAGCCAGCCATACACGATTGCATTTATGTTAAGTTTGTTAAAACTAAAAGACCGGCAGAATGTGCTTGAAATAGGAAGCGGGAGCGGATATGTTCTGGCTTTAATCTCTGAAATTGTTAAAAATGGGGAAATTTATGGGGTTGAGAGAATAAGGGAACTTGCAGAGAAGTCTGAGAGGATATTAAAGAGGAGAGGTTATTCGGATGTTACCATTTTTCACGGCGATGGCTCTAAAGGGCTTAAAGAAAAAGCGCCTTTTGACAGGATTCTTGTAAGCGCTTCTGCAAAAGAAATTCCGAGTGAGCTTGTGAACCAGCTTAAGATTGGGGGAATTCTTGTTGCTCCTGTAAGAGATTCAATTTTTCAGATAAAAAAGAGAGAAGACGGAGAGGATGCAGAAGAATTTCAGGGGTTTGTTTTTGTGCCTTTGATTGAAGAGTAATGCCTCTCTAAAAATATCGGTTCCCTACACAGTATAGTAGGTTGAGATAAGGAAAAAGATTTAAATACTTGTGATAATGCCAATAGATATGAAAGGTTATTTCCTCTGGCATTAAAAAACTGAATTCTTCTTTAGCCAGGCTCATTTCTGTAAGTCCAAAGATACAAAATTTCTCGAGTGAGTTTCTTTGGAGAATTAAATTTAAGCGAAAGCTGGGAGTAAAAAATGAGCGTAAATAAGATAAAAGCAATAACAAAGACAGCTCTATCCTCTCTCTGGCTCCATAGAAAAAGTTAGAAATCCGAAAGAGTATTTTGATTCTAACAGTCGAGAATTGAAAGAAGTTGCTTCTGTAATTAATCGCGCTTTTGGGCGAAATCTAGAATCAGATGATATCTATGTCCATGTAACGCAACCAGAAGTTGTTTACCTTCTAAGACAACAAGAAAAGATTGTTGCGATGGCAAGTTACAATGTTCGTAAGTTTGCAGATATAGAGTCTTTAGTAGTTGAGGGTATAGCTGTAGCTCCAGAAATGCAAGGAAAGGGAGTATTCAAAACAATTACTGACTACGCATTGAACGGAGAAAGAGTTGTTTGTCTCAGAACACAGAATCCTAGAATGTACAGAGCCTTAGAGAAATATTGCGCTGAAACATATCCAGGAGAAAAAGATAGACCAGTAATTACAAAAGCGATTACTCTGGACTTTGCTAAGTATCTGAAATGCAATATTGATGGAAATGGTGTTGTGAAAGGATATTACGGCGGACTTTTCTATGGACAGGAGCCACATCATTCAAAAGTTGACTCTTTGTTTCAGAAGCTTGGAGTTAACCTGCATGAAGGGGATGGGTTGTTAGTTGTCGGAGAGACGTTGCAACCGAAGTGTTTTTAGCATTGTTCGTGGTAATAAACGAGAAAATGGAAAAAATAGCAATTGTTGTTTGTTTGCATGGGGATGAGAAGTATGGTTTGGAAGTAGTTAGAAATCTGCCTACTTCTCTTCCTCTCTTTTCTTTTATTGCAAATAAAAAAGCATTGAAAGAGAATAAAAGATTTGTAGATGCAGATATGAATCGATGTTTTCCTGGAAGTCCTAACGGGAATTATGAGGAGAGACAAGCTTATCCATTGCTAAATAACCTAAAAGACTTTGAGTTGGTAATTGACTTGCATTCGTCATCAAATCAGTGTCCAATGTTTGGGATTATCACTAAACCAAATAAAGAGAAAGTAGAATTTGCAAGAAGATTGGGGTTAAGTAGATTAGTAATCATGCCTGAATTCTTTGCTTCTGGAAAAGCTCTGATTGACTTTGTGAAATGTGGCATCAGCATCGAAATAGGTCCGCATGAAAGAGAGGAAAATGTAAGAGATGCATCAGAACTAATCAACAATTTAAATAAGAATATACAAAATGAAAGTTTTGAAGTCTTTGAAGTCTTTGAAATTATAAAGAAAGAACAGCCGAATATTATAATAAATAATTTTCAGGAAGTTAAAGTGGGGCAGATAATCGCTAGGGGGATGGAAAACCAAACAGCAAAATTTAATTTTGTAGCGGTGCTGGTTGGTGAGAAGGCATATCCTAACACTTTATGCTTAGCCTGCAGAAGAATAAAATAATATTTTCTTAGACTTTCTTTAATATTCCATACCTAAGTTATGAATATGCCCCTGCATGTAAAAATTCTTCAGTCTTTTGTTATATTAATATTAGATAATTGTTGCTTTAATTATTTTTATTTCTTCTAAAGGTTTGTTCTTGGTGTCTGTCTTTACTTTTGCTATTTTATCTACCACATCCATTCCTTCAATTATTTTTCCAAATACTGGGTGTTTTCTATCAAGAAAATTATTGTTTACAAGATTTATAAAGAATTGACTCCCACCGGTGTTTGGACCAGCATTCGCCATTGAAATTGTTCCTCGATTGTTTTTGTCCAAATCAGAATTGGTAAATTCATCTTCTATGCTGTATCCTGGGCTGCCCATACCTGTTCCTGTCGGGTCTCCGCCCTGAATCATAAAATTATCAATTATTCTATGGAATATTACTTCATCATAAAATCCCTGTTTGACAAGTTTTTCAAAGTTTCCTGCAGTTATCGGCATTTCTCTGTAAAGTTCTATGATTATGTCGCCTTTATTTGTTTCTAATTTTACTTTTGTTGTATTTTTTTGAGTCATTTTAAATATTATAAAACTCCCAAAAAGCAGAACAAATATTATCAATAATATCATCCATGCTCTTCTCATATGTCAAGAACCATACAATAAATCTTCGGAAATGTGAATTTCCGAGAGTGTTCAAGAATGCACGAAATATAAGAACATTCTTGACATGTATGGCGTGTCTGGTTCTTGAGCATGCTCCAGATTTATTTTTGCTTTCTCACGAACTAAAGTAGGGAGTTTACGCAAAAAATAAATCTTGACATATTAAAACATAAAAGGTGGTTTTTAAAATTATCTTCTTTGGAGATGTCCCCATGCTCCTGCTGATGCTTGACGGGATGATATATTCTCTAAAATGTATAAACCTTTAAATATCTTGAGTTTAACTTGTTAGAAATGAATGAAAATAATATTTCAACAGATTTGCAGAAAAGAGCATTCTGTGTAGCTTTACAAAAAAATAATAAGACAATAAAAGTAGATGGTGATTTTCCCAATGAATTTTCAGAGGTATTAAAAAACGCCAGTATAAGCTGGGTTAATGTTATAGTTGATGATATCAAAGCTGACAGTGAACGTATTGCTACTTCTTTGGGGTTTAGTTCAAATTTAATTTCTGCTTTATTGACAGACAAACCTTCAAATTATGAAGATACCGATGTTGAGTTAGGAATTATAATGCCTGCTGTTAGCATAAAAGAGTTAGATATTACGATAAATCCCTTAATAATTTTAATTAAGAAAGGATTAGTTTTGACAATTCACGAGAAAGCTGTCACAAGACTTGTTAGATTTTCCAGATATGCAGATATATTTATGAAAAAGATAAAGCAGAATATCCCCTGGCAAGATAAGCTGACATTAATGTTAGTCAGGATTATAAACGAAACTAATTCGAAGAATTTTGATTATTTAAGAGAGATTGAGCAGCAGGCAGACTGGTTAGTAAAATATTTGATGGATCCTAAGACTCCAAGACAAAAATTGGGGCCAGAAATTTACAAAATGAAACATGCGCTGATAGTTTATCTCGATTCTTTATGGGTAAGTTTTAATGTTATAACCAATTTAAGAGAAGGTGATGCTATGGTTTTGTCAGATAATGAAAAATTATTAGAAAAAATATCCCTTCTTTCAGGTGATGTTAGAAATCAGATTTCAATAAGCGAACATATGTCCGAGGTTTTGGCTTCTGGTTTGGAAGTTCTGCAGACTATCTATAATAATCAATTGCAGATGTTGAATAATAGGCTGGCTTTACTTGTAGCCTGGCTTACTATTATTGGTACAGCTGTTTTAGTCCCAAATACTTTGGCTACAATATTTGGAATTCCTTCTATATCAGAGCGATTTAATTGGATGATTGTAATCTTAATTTTAACAGCATCAACCATATTGGCAGGATTAGGATCATATTGGTTTGTGAAATCAAGAGGTCTTTTATCAAGAAAACTATAATACATTAATTTATTTTCGATTGTTAAATACCCCTCTGCCGACGCTAAAAATTCTTTCAGAATTTTGGCGACTCAAACTCTTGCGAGTTTAAGTGATTCAAACTCGGGCAAGCCCTCCTTCGAATCGAGGCAGAATAAAAAACATATTGCTACACAATATGTTAAAATGCCCCTGCCGATACTAAAAATTTCTGTGAAATTTTGGTAACATTCAATTTCTGGGAAATTGAAGTGATTCAAACTCGGGAAACCCGAGTTCATATAATCTTTGATTATATAATGCCCCTGCCGAGATTCGAACTCGGGTTTCATCCGTGAAAGGGATGTGTCCTTGGCCTCTAGACTACGGGGGCGCGAATGAATTGCTGAATATCAAAGATAAAATTGATTTAAAAAGCTAACTAAATGATAGTTTAAGGTAACAGAGAACTAAAGAACCTTCTTTATTTCTTTTCTGGGACAATTATCCACGCGATTAAATAACCAATTATTCCTGCCACAAAACCCGTGAGTATTGTTATTAAAACCCATAACAGCCGGACTATTGTCGGGTCCGTATTAAAATAATTTCCAATGCCTCCACAAACTCCTCCTAGTATCTTATCCCTATTGCTCCTGTATAATCTTTTTTTGACCATTTTTTAAATCGGGTGTTCAAATCTGAACTCCTAATAAAAAATGAGCCTGCACAGATTTGAACTGTGGACCGCCGCCTCTCTTAGATTATAGCTTTTGGCTATCTATTTGAGATGTATAATCCTAATGGATTAATTTCATATAAGAGCGGT
>JAHIEH010000071.1 GCA_018901675.1 Nanobdellota archaeon | reverse complement strand
TTGTCTCGTGAACATCATTCGGGCTCTGTAGCTCAGCCTGGTTAGAGCACCGGACTCTTAATCCGGGTGTCGGGGGTTCAAATCCCTCCAGGGCCATTTTTATCAAAAACTTTAAAAACAAAGATTTTCTTTATTTCTAAAGAGACAAACAATAGAAGTATTTGTTTATCATAACCTTCTAAAATATTTAAGATGATAATGAATTTTTGCCCTAATTGTAACGCCTTCTTAATACCCAAAAAAGAAAATGGGGGATTTTTCTTATCTGTAACTGCGGGTTGCATCAAGAAGTTTTAGATTTGGAGAGTTTAAAATCAAGGAATATTATTAAGAAAGAAGAAGAAAAAGGAAGCGGTTTTGTTAATGACGAAAATGTTTATGCTACTTATAATCATGAATGTAAGAAATGCGGATATGACCGGGTACAGGTGATTGATATGGGCATCTTTATCTCTGATGAAGACAATTTCATTTTTATAAAATGCGGCAAGTGCGGTTTTTCTGAAAGAGTTGGAAGAAGAACAGGTTAGCCCCTTTTATCTGTATTCTTTCAAAATGTAAGTGACATCTTTGAGCATGCTTCTTTGATCACCTTAATATATCAAAACTTTCTAAATTTTCTTTAAGAATATTTATGCAGAATTCTAAAATTGGTTTATATTTTTCCTCATTTGCCTGTCTGACTGCCTTAAGATAAGACTCTCTCCGTTTCATATAAATATTTATCCAGGGATATCTTTTCTTTTTTAAAAGGAAGTTCATTATCAGTCTTGAAGTTCTTCCATTACCATCTATAAAAGGATGTATTGAGACAAATTTAGCAGAAAAAAGTATAGCCATTTCAAAGGGATGCTTTTTATTTTTATTTATTTTGTACCAGTAAACAAGGTTTTTTATTAATTGTGGAACTTTTGATGCGTCTGGGAAATGGGTGTCGCTCTTGAATATTCTCACTGAGGTCTCCCTATATCTCCCAGCAAATTTTTCAGATATCTCCTTTAAGATTAGAGAATGAAGTTTTAATATAAAAAGTTCATCTAAATCCCCCTTATAACTATTGATGAAATTTATTGCTAATTTATGGTTTTTTGCTTCATTGATTTCTCTTAAAGTTTTCCCCCTTGGGGACAAACCCTCATTTAATATTAAATTAGTATCTTCTAACGAAAGAGAGCTTCCTTCTATCGCATTGCTATCATATGTAAGTTCTGTAAAAAAGGTATTTTCAAATTCTTCAAATTCTTCTTTACTTAATGAATTTATTTTTTCATTGTACGCTTGTTTAAGATTTTCAATTTCCAAAAGCTGTTCTTTTGTCATATTTTCAGAATTGATACTGCTAATTACTTCTATCT
This sequence comes from Nanobdellota archaeon, assembly GCA_018901675.1. Taxonomy (GTDB): domain Archaea; phylum Nanobdellota; class Nanobdellia; order Pacearchaeales; family GW2011-AR1; genus JAHIEH01. Next base: position 11,696 of record JAHIEH010000071.1, on the reverse strand, counting down.
TAAATTCTTTTTTTAATTTATCCATTTCTTGCTTAGAGATATTGCCTGTTCCTATAAATTTGCTTTTCTTAATCATCTTGCCATTTTCCCTCTTAACAAAAACAAGGTAGTTCTGTTTCTTCCCGTTTACGTTTCTTATTTCGTGATATACCATATTTAATCATGTGGGTACATATTTATAAATGTTGGTATTTGTACCCATATAGAAGTGGGGTAAATGCGGGTTTAGCGAAAGAGTGAGGAGAAGAACGGGTTAATTCTGTTTATCTATATTCTCTCCAAGTATAGCTGCATTTTGTGCATTTGAAAAACTTGGTTTCTGCTTCATCAGACGCTCTTGTCTGAACTGTCCAAAAATAGGCCTGATTATTCCCACATTTTTTGCAAGTTTCAGAAATTATGGGGAATACCTCGGTATTATCTTTATCCCTAACAACACTTATCTCTTCTTTTTTTCCGTTTATTTTTTCTACTGTCTTGATTTTTATCTTGCCTTTTGAAGAGTAGCTGCATCTAGGACATCCGTCATTTTTTCTTTTCTGGATTAGAACTGCACCGCATTTAGGACAAAATTCCATTTTATTAATTCTTAATTGTTTACCTTATCTTTTAATTGAAGAGGTTTAAAAACTTTTCCTACCCCTTTAAAATCAATCTTCTTCATTAATTTCTCATTAATTTTGGCTGCAAAAACCTCTTTCTGCTTCTGCTCTGAAAGGTTCATAAAATATCAATTTTCCCCAGCCAGCATAAGGAACCAGCCTGAAAACGATTTTTCCAATTATTTGATTTTCTTTTATTTCTTTTTCAAAAACCAGCTGCCCATTATTATTATCGCCCATTGTTGAGAATGTATATCCTCCGTTTTTACTTTCAATTTTTATTATTCTATGTGTTATGGGGTTTTTTTGGCCTCCGATAAATACTATCCCATCACCTATCTTAAGTTTTTCTGGCTTTACCCCTATGATAAAAAGGATGTCCCCTTTGTTAAAACCATTTTTTAATGGATAATCTAAAAATTGCTCTTTGCTTATTCCAAGTTCAGAATATTTTGATTTATGATTCTCCCACCATCCGTCAAAAGTATAAAAGGGATTATGTTTATGGTACATACTGCAAGATTCTACTATCGCTAATGGAAGAGAAGTCCCTGTTGCAAAATTTAATATTGGGAAGAAAATAAACTTTACAAAAATAAACAGGAATACAATTGAAAAAATCCAACCCTTTAAACTATTGTCTTTCCAGAGCAGATGCCAAAATTTTTTCAATACCCCCTTTAAATTCATAGAAGGATTAATCTTTAGGGGTTTTTAAAATTTGGTTTTTGAGATTCTTTAATTAAATACTTGAGAATAGAAATATTTAAATAGTATACATCTGTCGTGTATACAGTTAGGTATATACACAATTAGATATAATTTATAATTGTGTTATGTCAAGATTCTTGACGAAAATCGCATTTTAAAAGATGCGGTTGAATCTTGAGCATCCAAACTTCAAGAATGCTAGAAAATTGCATTCTTGACAGCAGTCAAGAACCAAAGGTTCTTGATGAGTCCAAACAAACCACACCTTAAAGGGTGTGGTAAACTCAGGGACTTTTTGATGTCAAAACCTCCTTTCCTGCCGGCTTTTTGCCGGCGATGATCAAATATAAAATCAAAAAAACAAAAATAAAAAATGACAGATATTTTCGACAGCACTATCTTATGCAGCAAATGCAATTCCAAGATGAAAAAGCAGGATATTATTAAAAATAGTTTTTTACTTAGGACTGTGGTTTGCGGTAAGTGCAGTGAAAGATTAATCCATCCCGTTGATGAGCAGGAATACCATAAATTTATTAATCTTAAAAATAAGGAGTTTAGAGTGAAGATGAGGCTCGTTGGAAACAGCTATGCTATATCCATCCCGAAAGAGATTGTATTGTTCATGCAAGATCAGGAGAAAATAATGGATGATATGGTAAGATTATGTTTTGAGCAGATGGGGAGAGTCTCCTTAAATTTTGTAGAAGAAGAAAAGAATAACATTCATAAAATAAAAACAATAAATAATAAAAATGGATGAAAAATCAAAAATTCAGCTTAAAGTAGTAGAAGCACTGCAGGATGATGCGTATAAAGGAATCGCGAGAATAGACTCTGAAATAATGAGAAAGCTTGATGTAAGAAGAGGGGATGTTGTATTAATCAAGGGGCAAAGAGAAACTGTCGCTATTGTAGACCGTGCATATCCCGCAGATGTCGGAGAGGGAATAATAAGAATAGACGGGATTATAAGGAGAAATGCTAAAACAGGGATAGGGGATGCTGTTACAATATCTAAATCAGAGATTAAAGAGGCAAAAAAGATAATGATTGCCCCTGCACAGAAAGGAATACGAGTAGAAGGAGACCCTGAAGGATTAAGGAGAGGATTGCTTGGAAGGACTGTTGTTAAAGGTGATATAGTTGTTCTAGGGGGTGTTCAAAGAAGAAAAGATTTGATGTCAGAGGAATTTGGAGATTTGAATGATATTTTTGGCAATTTGAATGATATTTTTGGAGGGATGGGTTTCAGCAATTTAGGTGGAGGAGTTTCTCAGATAAAATTTTTAGTTGTTAACACCAGCCCTAGCCAGCCGTGTATTATAACCGAAAATACTCAAGTTACGCTGAGTTCAAAGGCTGTAGATGTTTCTGAAGAAAAAATTCCTGAAATAACTTATGAAGATATTGGCGGTTTGACAGATGAAATTAAAAAAATAAGAGAGATGGTAGAGATTCCGTTAAAGCATCCAGAGATTTTTGAGAAACTGGGAGTTGAACCACCTAAAGGGGTTTTACTTCATGGTCCTCCTGGAACAGGCAAAACACTTTTAGCAAAGGCAGTTGCAAATGAGACTGAGGCTCATTTTATTCTGTTAAATGGGCCTGAAATCATGAGCAAGTTTTATGGTGAGAGTGAGAAGAGAATTAGGGATATTTTTGAAGAAGCTGAAAAAACCGCCCCAAGCATTATATTTATAGATGAAATAGATGCAATTGCCCCAAAGAGAGAAGAGAGTTATGGGGAAGTTGAAAGAAGAGTTACAAGCCAATTGCTGACAATGATGGATGGATTAAAAGGCAGAGGGAAGGTTATTGTAATAGGCGCAACGAACAGGATTAATGCAATCGACCCTGCATTAAGAAGGCCCGGAAGATTTGATAGAGAGTTGTCAATTAATGCTCCTGGGAAAGATGGAAGGCTGCAAATTTTAAAAATCCATACAAGAGGGATGCCTTTAGCAAAAAATGTCAATTTGGAGCAATTGTCGAGAGTTACTCATGGTTTTGTCGGGGCCGATTTAGAATCGCTTGCTAAAGAATCAGCAATGATTGTTCTGCGAAGATTTCTTCCAAAGATAAAATTAGAAGAAGGGGAAAAAATTTCACAGGAAATTTTAGAAAAATTAATTATCTCACAGGAAGATTTTACAGAAGCATTAAAAGTTGTAAGGCCAAGCGCTATGAGGGAAGTTTTAATAGAAACACCAAATGTTTCTTGGGAAGATGTTGGGGGGTTGGATACTATAAAACAAGAGTTAATCGAATCAGTGGAATGGCCAATAAAATTTAAAGATAACTTTAAAAGATTGGGCATAAGACCTTCAAGAGGGGTTTTGCTTTATGGTCCTCCAGGAACAGGCAAAACACTTTTAGCAAAGGCAGTTGCAAAAGAATCTGAAGCTAATTTCATCCAAATTAAAGGGCCTTCATTGCTAAGCATGTGGGTTGGAAAAAGTGAAGAAGGAGTGAGGAAAATCTTTGAAAGAGCAAGGCAGGTTGCTCCTTGTATCATATTTTTTGATGAGATTGATTCTCTTGCAGGCAAAAGAGGAGTAGACTTGGGAACCAAAGTTACTGAAAGAGTTTTGAATCAAATTCTGGCTGAAATGGATGGTTTAGAAGACTTGAATGATGTTATAGTCATAGGCGCAACAAACAGGCCTGATATGCTTGATCCGGCTTTGTTAAGGCCAGGAAGATTTGACAGAATTTTGCTGGTAAATGCTCCAAGCGAAGAGGGAAGACTGCAGATTTTGAAAATACACACCAAAAATATGCCTTTAGCCAAAGATGTTATTATTCATGAACTGGCAAAAAAGACAGAGGGCTACACAGGAGCAGATTTAGAGTCTTTGGCTAGAGAAGCGGGAATGCTTGCTTTAAGGGAAAATATGGATATCAAAGAAATCAAGAAAAAACATTTTGAAGATGCTTTAATAAAAGTAAAGCCAAGTGTTAATGACAAAACAATTAAAGCATATAAACAAGTGGAAGAACAATATTTGAGGTCTGCTAAAGCAGCAATAGAAACTCCGCAATATGCTGGATAATTGGAGTTCTCATTCAACAGACCGAATTTTTAGTATAATCTATTAATACATTAAAAATTGTTTTTTTCGTAAACCCTCTGTTTTAACTCATGGGAAAGAAAAAACAATTTTTGAGGTGCTCAAGACACCAAGAATCCAGTCAATCAAGGATTCTTGGGTGCGCTCAAGAATCTAAGATTCTTGACGACCAGACACGCCATACAATTTATTGTATGGTTCTTGACATGTTACTATTTATATGTGGTAACAAAAGAAAGGTTTATAAACTGCTATGCTTATTATTCAGTATGGAAAATAATATAAAAAAAGATTTAGGAGATGTTTTAGGAGTATGTTGTGTTTGTAACGCTATTAGAATAAATGATGAGAGAAATAGCTGGTTAGATAAAAAAGATGATTCTGAGATTTATGATAAAGTATTTAATAAGTATGAAAAACGACATTCTCACACTTATTGTCCTGAATGTAGTGAAATAATCCCTCTTATAGATGGAGAGGTATTTGAAAAGTTTGCAGGACAAATGGAAACTTTTAATACAACTTATAAAAGATAATTTATTCTGTCGTAACAATAACTTCCCCCTTATCTATTAATATTGTATGTTCTGCCTGGCTGACTTTAGCATGGCTGACTTCTATGAGCTGTTCAAATTGATGCAGGGCTCCTGAGGTTTCAAGCTCTTTTAATGCAAATAAAACTCCCGAACCAAACTTTTTAACAAGCCAACGAGAACAAAAAGGCAGGGTTTCATATTCTTCTTCAATAAAATCCTGAATTTGCCTTGCTAAAGGATTTCTGACTGGCTTTCTGCTTTTTAAAAAATAAATTCCTGAAGGCTTTCCATCATAAACTTTGCCACTGCCAGCAGTTGCAAAAGGCTCTATTGCATATAAGCCATCATCAAGAGCAACATTTTTTTTGTCATCAATATTTGGGATTGTAATTCCTGAGTGCAGTTCATATTTTTCCATGCTGTGCCCTGAAAGATTTATTATAGGGGAAAGTCTATTGGAACTTATTGTTTTTTGTATCGTTCTGCCTATTTCCGATGCATTTTTACTCTCTTTAGCTTTTTCAATTGCATTTTTTAATGATTGTTCACTTACAGAAATTAATTTTTTGTTTTCTTCATTTGCTTCTAAATCTATGGAGAATGCAGTGTCTGCAATAAAGCCATCAATATGGACTCCAAAATCTACTTTTAATAATCCTAAAGCAAGAGTTTTGTCATCATGAGAAGGGGTGTAGTGAGCGGCAATGTCATTTATGCTTAAGTTGCATGGAAAAGCCGGCTTGCCTCCAAGCTCAATTATTTTTGCTTCTATTTTTTCGGCTATTTCCAGCAAAGGAGTGTTTGGCTTGATTAATTTTTTAGCATACTCGCTGACTTGAGATGCAATTTCCCCTGCTTTGAGGATTTTTTGTTTTTCTGTTTCTTTCATTGTTTTTTTAGAAAAGGTTAATTTTTAAGTCTTCTGTTCTTGGGAATGAAATTCCCAATTTTATTTTCAGAAGCTTTTCCACTTCCTAGAAAATCTTCTTTATACTTTATTATAAAAAATCCTCTCTTTCCTGTACTGATTTGCAAATCCTGCCCTTTCATCCATTGGTTTAATTGCTCTTCATTTTCAAGCTCAAAAATGTTTTCGGTTATTTGGTTTTTCAACAATTGAGAGCCCTCAATGCTGAGCCTTATTTCTTTTGTTCTTTCATCGATTTTTGCAAAATAAACCCCCATGCACTCAACAAATGCTGTTTGCTCTATTTCTCTAAGCTGTCTTTCACTTAAATCCCCTGAAAAAGCAAAGATTTTTTCTTTTCCAAACTGGGCGAGCATAAAGGGTATTTCTTGTATTCCAAATCTTTCTCTAAGATTTTCCAAGATTTCCTGCTTTTCTCTTCGGTTTAGGATTTTTATTGGCATTTTAGCTTAATTTTTTTAGTTTAGCAATGAAAAAACCCTCTGAGCCTGTATCCTGAGGGTAGATTCTGCATGATTTAATAACTTGTTTATCATATTTCTTATTATTCCACTTTGTTACACCTTGCCTGCATTTTACCGGCAATTTAATCGATTCAATTTTAATTTTAAAATTTTTTAATGCAAAATCCACAACTTCTTCATTTTCTTCAGGGGCGTGAGTGCATGTAGAATAAACAAGTATTCCTTCTGGCTTTAAGACTTCCATTGCAGAATCTAAAAAAACTTTTTGAATCTTAGATAAATTCTCTATTGTTTTAGGGTTCCACATTAATAGTGTGGCAGGATTGTTTTTAATTGTGCCCTCGCTGGAGCATGGAGCATCCAAAAGGATTTTGTCAAATAAAAATCCCCTTTCTTTCAACCTTTTGCAGAGCTGGACAGCATCATTTTTAGCAATTATTGCATTGGTTACACCGCATCTTTCCAAGTTTGCGGAAAGAATTGAAATTCTCCCTAACTTATTATCATTTGCGATAATTAATCCTGAATTTTTCATAGACGAAGCTGTTTGTGTTGTTTTACTGCCTGGAGAAGCGCATAAATCAAGGATAGTTTCATTTGGCTCTGGGCTTAAGGCAATAATCGGCAGCATGCTAGAAATGTCCTGAACATAATAATATCCCAACTGGTGTTCTAAACTTCTTCCAATCTCCCCTGGGCCGAGAGGAATTAAATTGCTATTTGTTTTACTCGTAAATTTATTCGGGTTATTATCAATAGATATATCACCTTTATCATCAACTTGTTTTCCTTCAATTATCATAATTTCCGGATAATCCTGGAATGGCTGGTTCATCTGCCATCCTTTTTCTTCAAGCCTTTGTTTTAGCTCTTTTGGAGTAATTTTTAGGGTGTTGCAGCGTATTGAATTCAAAGAAGATTGTTTGGTGGATTCAAGATAACTTTGAAAATCTTTTTCTTCTGGGAGAAGTTTTTTCATCCTTTCGAGAAATAAAGGTTTTGGCTCGTAGTTGCGCTTGAATTTTGGCATGAATACAGAAATAAAAAATGATATATAAATTTATGGAAAAGGAAGGGAGTTAATGATTAAAAAAATATCTTCTAATAAATAAGAAAATGAATAAGAGGATTATTGCCTCTCCTATACTAAAAATAAGCCAATTATAATATACCGGAATGTAAGAGTAAATTAAAGTCAAGAATTTCTGATTGCTCATTAAATCAAAGCAATTAGATAGAAGGCCATTTTTAATTATCAATGATGCAAAATCATACAAAAAGGTGTATTGGATAATTAATGCTCCTAACACCAGCAGTATCCATTCTCTTAGGTTTAATTTATTATTTTTCTTTTTATCTTGAAGGATAAGAATGCACAAAGCCAGAAATATCATAGTTAAAGAGCAGATTAATGGAGCTAAAACAGGACCTAACCATGGGAATGGAATAAGGAAGAGCAAATCCCAAGTTAATAGAGAAGCAGGCCAATCTAAAAGAACTTTAAGCCAAATGTAATAAAAAATATCCCAAATTGCAAAGCTATAAAGAAAATAAGCAAATCTTTCATAAAATTTCTTTCCTGTGATAAAAGCTACACATAAAAGCATAACAATTGTAAAAAATTCCCTGACCCATTCAATATTTAAAATAAAAGAACTAATAGGAGTTAAAGGGAATTGAAATCCTGCTGGATAATATAATTTTCTCAAGTAAAAAACAATAACTGTTTCAAGAAAAGCCATTGCAATTGCAAAGATAGATATGACTGCAATTTTTTCATAAGTCTCTTTTTTCATTAAGATTTAAGGGAAGAATTATTTAAAAATGTGTTTATATGTCAAGAATTGTTTTTTATGAAAACTCCCTACTTTAGTTCGCGAGAGAGTAAAAACAATTCTTGAGCACTTCAGGAATGCAAATTCCTGAGAGTCATCAAAAACTTCTGTTTTTGAGATGCTCAAGAACCAAACACGTCATACAATTTATTGTATGGTTCTTGACAAGTTTAAAAACCCCCAATCTCATTTTTCATTTTCTTTTGAGATTTACGCAATGTATTGGTTGTTCGATGCTTGTTTTTGAGAAAAGAAACTGCTTGGATAGAATAACCTCCTAAACATAAATCTCAATAATGCTAAGAAAACATTTATATCTGGTTTGCCTCTACATTATTTATGAAATTAAAAACATTATTGTTTACAGGACTTTTTATGCTGGCATCAAATTTTAATTCCTATGCTGAAATGCAGATTAAAGTTAATATCCCTTCTTATGAGCTTAAGGTTTATGATGAAGCAAATGAAATTGCTAGATTTGATATTCGTGTAGGAAAAAAAGAAACCCCCACGCCTATCGGCAAAGGTGAGATAAAAGAAAGGCGGGAAAGAATCGTGTTCAGATATTCTGAAGGGCCGAAAAAAGGGGAGATAATAAAATACTCTTATCTTAATCCTGAGAAAAGGACAATAAAAATGCCTTATAATAAAATGCGCGGGCTTCAAATGGTAATTAAGCATGATAAAAATCTGGATGATGGGAAAGTTATTCATTCAACAACAGATTATTGGACAGTCGGCTTTCCAGTGTCGCATGGATGTATCGGCCTCAAGATAGATGACATGCTAAACCTTTATAATCTTGTTAATAAAGTTCCGGTTCCAGTAAATATAGGATATGAAACTATTTTTGTTGAGGGGAATCAGGCAGTTTTTTACGCAGATATTTATAATAAAGGCACAAATTCCTTAGAAAGACTTGTGAACAAAGGAATAAAAATAAGAGATTTTGAATCTGCACAAAGAAAATTAAATGAAATCAATAAAGAATTAACAAACAATTTGAAAAAAGCGAAAAAAGAGCTAAGCAAAGGAAAAAATCCTGGAGAATTAAAGAATAAAATGTGCTGCAGGGTTGATATTGGTGAGTTTTTGAGGTGAGGTTAAAATTCCCCCAGCTTCATCTGCCGTTTTCCATCAACAATTTCTTTAATGTTTATATTAAAACCATCAAAGATGTTTTCAACTGCAGGAATTAACTGATGCTCTAAGTAATACTTAATGTTGTATTCTCCCTTTTCATCAGGAAGCTTTACCTTTTCCCTTACAAGCTTTTTTTCTTTCTCGCTTCTTACTTCTGAAATGTAAAATTCAACAAGCATGCCTATGTTTACTGGCTCGTTTTTTTCCATCATTTTTCTTGCTGCGATTACATGGGGAGAAATTGCTTTGTATTCTGAAAGCGGCTTTTTTAACTGAGTTCTTATTAGAATATCTTTTTTGTCTATTTTTCTTTCTTTAAGCTCTTTTACTGTTTTTTTGAAGACTTCTAATGCTTTTTGCTCATTTCCCTCATTTAAGATTAATTTTAAAATCTGGTTTTGAAGTTCTCTTGCCAAAGAGCACCAGTCCCTTCTGACAGTTTCAAACCCGCGAATTTTTAATTTTCCTTTTTCATCAAGAAGGGCATATTTTTTCTTTGCCCCAAACTCTCCTGTTCTTTTAGCAACCCAGATGCCTCTCTTGTAGAATTCTTCTAAATCTAACTCCATAATTCCTGGAAGTTCGGAGTTTATTTTTTTCAGCAAATCAAGAACATTTTGCTTTGTTTTTTTGCCTAAAAGAAGCGCTATTGAATCTGTGTCGCTGTAAATTACCTCATATCCTGCTTTTTTTATTTTTTCAATTACCTCTAAAATGTTTTTTCTTGCTAAAGCAGCTGTAGAAGCAGCAGCTTCTCTGCAATAATACCTTGCTCCAAAAAACCCCTGATAACCATAAGCAGCATTTGCAATTAATTTGAAGGCATTGCTTCTTGCTTTTAAAATTGGAGACGGGGATTTTTTAAATTCTGTCTTGAATTGTTTCCTCTTTTTTATTATCTCTTCAAGCAACGCAGGAAAAAATCCTTTTTCTTTTGAAAAATAAGCTTTGCTTTTTCCCAAATCAACTTCCAATGCATTTTTTTCTTTTTTTTCTAAAAAAGTTGATTTTGACAGATTGTAAGTTACAATTACAGAAGCATACATGCTTGTAAAATCAAATATCGCCAGATTATTATACAAACCAGGAGTTGGCCGGAAAACAAATGCCCCTTCATATTTTCCAAGTGTCATCCTCTCGGATATTTCATTGTGCAAGGGCCTTTTTTCAGGGATTTCATTGAACTTAATTAAATTATGCAAAAGGTAAAGCTCTACAAGCTGGGACATTCCATTTCTTGTTACATTAAATAAAGGTTCTTGAATGACTTTGCAAAATTCAGACATATCATACCAGAGCTTTTCAAACAGCTTATATGTTAAAACAGAGTCCTGCAAGTTGTATGCAAAGAAGTTCTGCCATTCTTCTTCTGTGGATATTGTCATGCCTTTTTTCAACTGTTTTCCAAATTCGTGCTTTTCTTCATTGAGAAGCTCTTTAGAAACTTCATTTAAACTTAAAGTTTCTGATTGCAAGTATTGAGAGTAAGCAGTTTCTATAAACCTGAATAAGTCAACATGGGTTATCCCGGAAAGTTTAGCAGTTAAAACTCTGCCTCTTGAAAAACTTGGCTGGCTTTCATCTAAACCGAGAGATAGTTTAACTCCTAATTTCTGCGCTCTTGCTCTTAAATAAGGCAAGTCAAAACCATCGCTGAAGTAGCCTGTTAAAATGTCAGGTGAGTAACTTTTGATATATTTAACAAAAGATTCTAACATTTCTTCTTCGTTTTTGAAACACTCAACAAAGTCTGGAAGTTTTTTGCATTTTTTCCAGGTTAGGACTTTTTGAAAATTTTTTCCTGCTAAAGAAATCATTAAAATTTCCCCTTTTCCAATTTCAAATTCTTCTGTTTCAATATCAAAAGCAAGGACTTTTGGCTGGAAAATTGGTTCGCTTTCGCTTACTGATTTTTTTAAAGTTATTAATGGAAAAGAGGCAGGGTTAGATTTAACAAGGGGAGTTATACTATCCACCTTTAAACACAAATCAACATCCAAGGCTTTGCCAATTCCTCCGAAATCATCGCTGTTATCTAAAACTTCTCCTTTGATAGAATACCAATTTAAAGGCAAAAGTTGTTTTTCGATTATATATCGGGTTATTATGGGGATGTCATAGTCTCTTCGCTTGTCAATTTCTGGCAAATCCAGATGGTCTGCTACTGGGTGGGCATCTTTGTAATTGTTTATGAAAATTTTTACTGCCTTAACTGGATTGCTTAGGAAGTTTTTTTCTTCAACTATGGTTTTTAAAATCCTCACCTGCCTGCCTGCATTTTCAAAACTGATTTTTTGGACTTTCTCCTGAAGTTTTTTTATTTGGCTTTCATTTAAATTTGGCTTTAAAATTGCCCAGAAATAAGGCTCAAAACTGTCAATAACACAGATTCTTTTGCCTTTT
>JAHIEH010000070.1 GCA_018901675.1 Nanobdellota archaeon | reverse complement strand
GAACATTCAAAATTCTCTCCAGGACTGGTATTTTATAGGAATGTCCCAGAGATTAAGATTAATAAAGAATGCAATAATTGCATGGTTTGTGTTGAGGTTTGCCCAAGGGGGGTGTTAAAGGCAGATAATAAAAAAATAATTGTTGAAGATGTTTATAAGTGTGATATGTGCGGGATATGTTTAGAAAAATGTAAATACCATCAAAAAGATGCAATTACTATTGCACCCACAAATGAGTTGATGATAACAGTAGAAAGCTTTGGGCAGATAAAATCAAAAGACATTATTGTTAAAGCGATAAAAGAGCTTAAAAAAGACCTCAATGAAGTTGAAAAAAAGATTTCTAAGTAAAAGCTCATAGGGTAATTTTTTCTACATAATACAAATAAATTTTCTCTAGGAGAACCCCCTCTTGTTTCGATTTTAGCTCATAAACAAGAGAACCATTAATATCTGAGTGAGGAGGAAATTGCTTTTCCAGTCTCTCTTTATTTTTGTGTTCAACATTAACTATTCTCTCGAAGGTTTTTTTATTTTCATGGGGATTTTTTGGAGGAAGGCTACTAAAATCAATTCTCTCTTTATTCATCCAGTTTAAAAGCGCAGAGTAAGGCACACCAATATATTCGGGATTTTCATTATTTTCCATATGACTACCTTGATTATCTGATTTTTAAAAGTAATGGAATAGGTAACTTTTTTAACCTGCTTTTTTCTATTAACACTAGGCGGGAGTGTCGGAGTGGTCAAACGAGACAGACTCAAAATCTGTTGGCTTAGTGCCTGCAAAGGTCCGAATCCTTTCTCCCGCATTAATTTTCTTTGACAAAATTATCTTTTTACAAAAAGCTGAAAATTCCTTTTTGAGCAATTATCAAGCCCGCGATTATGCTTATCATTCCTGGAAAAGTTATCCACGCCGACAAAAGCAAAACTAAACCACCAACAACATCTATCAAACTGCCTATATCTTGCCAAAAACCTAATCCTGATTTAACAAATAATATTGCTCCACCTGTAATTAAAAAATTATTCGGGATATTTACCCCCGCTCCTAAAAGTATTAAAATTAATCCTGAAAGTAAATCTATAGTTCCCAAAGCTTTTAATAACATGTTTTTTAAACTAGGAATCTATTTTTAAACTATGCGCCCGAGTAGCTCAGCCTGGATAGAGCACTTCCCCCCTAAGGAAGTGGTCGTAGGTTCAAATCCTATCTCGGGCGTTTCGCAAACCTTTAAAACCTCCTAAAATTAATAGTACCAATCACTCTTGAAGCAATCTCAAGGGAAAATTAGCAAAAAAACCGTTAGGTTGTTTTGCGCGCTGGTGGTTTAACGGTAGAATCTCTGCCTTCCAAGCAGATGACCCGAGTTCGACTCTCGGCCGGCGCATACAGCGATTTAAGCATATTTTTAAACTATAAAACAGATTAAGCAAAATGGAACAAGAAGAAAACAAAAACACTGAGAAAAAAGGCGGGGATAAACCAATCTTAAAGAGAATTGGGCATTTTCATAATAAATATTACAAAATTCTTTTATTAATCCCTGCAATTCTCTTGATTTTTTCTTTTGTGTATATGTTCAATTTTAATTCAAAAAATCACGATTTCCTCTACAAGGATATTTCTCTAACCGGCGGAACAACTGTGACTTTATATGAAAAAATAGACAGCAATAAGTTAAAACAAGACCTGTCTAGTCAACTTATCGATTTAAACATTCGGGATGTTTCTGATTTGGTAACAAGAGAGCAAAAAGCAGTTATTATAGAAACAACTTCTCCAGTAGAACAAACAAAACAAGTGCTTGAAGAATATCTAAAACATCCATTAAATGAAAAGAACAGCAGTATTGAATTTACAGGGGCATCTTTAAGCGAGAGTTTTTATAATCAGTTGCTGATAGCGATGTTATTCGCATTTGTTCTAATGACAATCGTTGTTTTTGTTCTCTTTAGGACGTTTATCCCTTCTATAGCGGTGATATTGTCTGCATTTGCAGACATTCTTATGACTTTGGTAACAATTAACCTTTTGGGTGTAAAAATGTCTGGTGCGGGGATTGTTGCGTTTTTAATGTTAATTGGTTACAGTGTAGACACTGACATTTTACTTACAAATAGAATATTAAAAAGGAGAGAAGGCACAATAAACGAAAAGATTTTTGGCGCATTTAAAACAGGAATCACAATGACTCTGACTTCTCTTTTCGCCATTATAATCTCTCTTGTTTTAACCGGCTCATTTTCAATTGTTTTAAATCAGATTTTTACCGTCCTTTCCATCGGTTTGGGTTTTGATATAATGAATACCTGGCTGACTAATGTTTCAATATTAAAATGGTATGTTGAATATAAAGAAAAGAAAATAATCAAATAATAAAACAAAATGAAAATAAAACTAACTTGGAAAATATGGCTGTTCATCATTGTTTTAATCTTTGCCCTGATTTCTATATTTGGATTGCCCCCCTCTTTCTTTCAAAAGGGGGCAGTTATCATAAGTGTAGAATCTAATTCAACTGCATTTAATGAAGGATTAAGGCAGGGGCAGATAATTGTTTCAATTGATGGTGAAACTGTAAATAACCTAGCTGATTTCTCAAGCATTCTCCAGCAAAAGTTTCCAGCGAGTGAAAATGTAAAGACAATAATTACCACCACTTCTGGAGAATACACTTTTTTTTCAAAAAATCCTCCAGAGATAATTGTGTCAGATATTGAGAAAACCAATATCAAAACAGGATTAGACTTGTCCGGTGGTTCAAGAGCATTAGTTAAAGCGCAGGAAAAATCACTGTCTATAAGCGAGGTGAATGATTTAATCGCAGTTATTGACAACAGATTAAATGTTTATGGGATTTCAGATGTTAAAATAGCTCCTGTTTCAGACCTTGCAGGAAACAATTATATGCTGGTTGAAATTGCAAGGGCAACCCCAAAAGATTTAGAAACATTAATTTCCCAGCAAGGCAAATTTGAAGCAAAAATAGGTAATGAGACTGCATTTATTGGAGGAGAGAGAGATATCGCTTCAGTTTGTAGAAATGATGCAACATGTGCAGGGATAGAAAGTTGCACTCCTGCAGAAGGGGGTTATTTTTGTAATTTTAGGTTTGTAGTTTATCTTAGTGAAGATGCTGCAAGGCGGCATGCAGGTATAACCTCTAATCTAACT
>JAHIEH010000069.1 GCA_018901675.1 Nanobdellota archaeon | reverse complement strand
TCGAATTGAACAAACATTACGTGGATGGCTAAATCAGCAAGAAACAATTACAGGAGAAAAGCTTGATTTGAATCAGATAGAGTTGTTAGTATTAATAAATCGACCTAACAAAAGCAAAGTTTTCGATAGGACAAAAGAAGTAGTTAATGATCTAAAAAATAAAGAAGATTTTACCGGTTTAAATATTCATGTTGTCGAAAAAACTTTTAATTTCTCCGATAAAGATGAAACGATTGAAAAAAATATTAAAGTCCCGAAAGGAGCGAGAATGGGTTTAATATATAAATATGGAGCTGATCTGGCAGTTTTAAGAAATTTAACCAGAAATGATCAATTAAGAAAAGCAAACCATCTTGTTAGAACCGGCGGAGCCGATGTTGTATCACGCAATCCAGAGTTTCTATCAAGAGTAATAACATGGTTTGAT
Source organism: Nanobdellota archaeon (assembly GCA_018901675.1). Taxonomy (GTDB): domain Archaea; phylum Nanobdellota; class Nanobdellia; order Pacearchaeales; family GW2011-AR1; genus JAHIEH01. Next base: position 2,354 of record JAHIEH010000069.1, on the reverse strand, counting down.
TCAAATCCTTATCTTGAACAATACGTTTCTCGGGCTGACTATCCGCATCAAATATATGAAAAAATTCCACTTCTTCATGTAGCACAAAGATTGAACGAAATGATGAATTTACAACTTACAAGAGGTAAAAGTCACATTGGGTTAGGTACATATCGTATGGGTATATATGCGGAAAGTGGGGGATTCGACCCGGGAATTCAGATTGCAGAAGAAATGGATTTAAGTAAAAGAATAAGAAAAAAGATGGAAGAAACCACCGGGGTGGATAAGGCAAGAAGAAGAGATAGTCTAATCAATGCCATAGATAACCCAAGAAGGATAATCGCTACCCTTTATGAAGGTAAATCAATAAACAGACAATATGACGATTTTGTAAACGAAAAGATTCGGAAGATTGATTTGCAAAATATACTTCAGTCTCCAGTTCCAGAAGTAGCACAGCTGTCTCGAGAAAATCTTAAAACACAAGCAGAAGCAATCGCTAATTTGTTTTTTTCGATTAGATATAATACATCTCAAGATTTAAAAACAGCTTTTGGTGAAACAGTAAGTGATTTGAAAAACTCATTTTTAGCATTGGGAATTGATAAATATTCAATCTCCTATTCAGGAGATATTGAAAAAGACATTTTAAATAATAAAAAGGGTTCAATTCAAATAGAAATTAAAGACATTTTAACACTAGAAAAACTTATTAAAGAATATGCTGGTAAGCCTAGAGAAGAATGGCTTAATCAATTAAACAAAAACAATAATTAATCAAGTCTCCTTCTTGACATTTGTTACTGGTTACTTAATAATGATATTAATATATACATAAGTATAAGTATTAAAAATATTTTTTAAAATTAATTATTATTATGACCGATATAGGTGGTGCGGAAGTTAGACCTCCAATTTCAGCAGGAGAACATCCGTCAAATCCTCCTGTCAAACCACCAAATGAGCTTGGATCAATATTAGGAAAACTGGAGAAATTTTCCGGTGAAAAAATAGAATGGAAAAAAGGAAAAGTAGAACAAAATCCAACTACCAGAGAAAAAACACTGGATACCGATTCAAATAATCCTGACGTAAAATATTATCCGGTGAAAAATGAAAACGGAAAAGAAAATATAAATTTCGATTTTGGTGTTCAGAGAATAGCTGATAAAACAACCAAAGAACCTACAAGTGTTTTTTGTTTTACCGTTACCCGCAGGGAATCTTCTCCTGTCGGTAAAAATAATAGCAGAACTACTTCAAGACCGATTAGTATCGATGCGTCAACTCTAAGAAAAGACGAAACAGGAGACTGGATAAAACCAGAAAATATTAAAGGCGAGTTGGTTACCACCCAGGATTGGAAGGTTATAAAGATGTATCTTAATCAGATGGGCGGGATGCCTGGTTTTGTTGACAACCTTAATGAAAATGTCAGAAAAACTGTTCCTTTGCCTGAAAAAGCAACAGAAGAAACAAGCAGAGAAGTTCTTGAAGAAATTTCACAAAAACCTCCCGCCAAGACACATGAAGAAAAAGTGCAAGAACAACTACGAAGGCGCGGTGTTTCAGTTGTTGTTACTCAAGAACCTAAAGTAGAAACACCTGAAAAACCGGTTCATCCTGAAAGACATAAACACAAAAAACCTCAAGAAACTAAGTCGGAACCGACACCTCCAATCACTCCGCCGGAAGAAATATCTTATGAAGAAAAAGAAGCAGAACCTATAAAATCTACTGAAAAGACAGTCGAAGAAAAAATTGTTACGCCAGGACAAGAAACAGGTGCGGAAACAGCTACTGCAAATATTCCTGTAGAAACAGCTGCACCACCAGAAGCAATTTCTCAACCCACCCCTGAACCAGTCACCCCAAAACCTTCTCCTCCCGAAGAAATCGACCCCTCCTACCTTGATACGGGAACGAGACACGAACACCCGTTCCTGGAAGATCTGATTGATGATCCTTCTTCTCCCAGACTAAAAGACCTCAAAGATAACTTAGAGAAAAAACAAAAAGGAGAACTCTATGCTCATCAGGAGGTAGTTGACAACATGGACATTGTTGAAAAACTATTAAAAGATGAAAAGTTACAGACTCTTTTCCCCAAGAAAGACAATGAATCAGATGTCTCCTATAGGACCAGAACCTTACAAAATCTCATGGGAAGATTAAGATTTCATGGTGACTATCAGGTCAAGGAAGATCCTCTTTACTCATATCTTCAACAAAATCTCAAAGATACTCAAGGAAATCCTTACAAATGGGATGAAGTCCTGATGGGAGCAGAAGGCCTTAATGCTTTGGATATCCAAGCAAGGAATGAAGTCAAAACCAAAGAATACGATCAATATATGTACAATCTTAACCAG
>JAHIEH010000068.1 GCA_018901675.1 Nanobdellota archaeon | reverse complement strand
CAGCAGGACAGCCAAAAGTTTGAAAACCAATGTCTTTTATTATTTCCTTGCCTTTATCTTTGCCGACTTTAATTTCTAGTTTTAGAATATCCCCACATCTTATATTGCCTACTTCGCCAACTGCATCGGGATTTTTTATTTTTTTAACAAATTTAGGATTTCTAAAACGTTTTGTAAGCTCTTTTGTGTATTCCATTTTACTTTTTATTTAACCTCTTCAACAGCTCCTCAATCTGCTTTCTAGACATTCCATGAGCCAAACATCCGTCTTCTATTGTTTCTTGCATTGCCATAGGGCACCCTATACAAGACATTCCTGCATTAAACAAAATTTCAGCTGCATTTGGATTGCCTCTTAAAGCATCAATGAGCTTTGTTTTACCTGTTATTTTCGCGTTTTTCATTTTTCTCTTGTCTATATTTTATCTGTTAACAGCCACAAGAACTGCATTTGCAACATTTGCATTCTGGTTTGCACTCACATGGACTGCACTTGCAACATTCACAAACTTTTTGTTTTGCTTTTTTATTTGTTTTCATTTTAAATTTTTCCTCCAATGATTAAGCTAAAGGGCTTATTTTTCTTAATTTTTCAACTGTTTTTTTTAATTCTTGTAGAGCATAATCAATTTCTTCCTGTGTTGTATACTTGCTTATGGTTATTCTTATTGAGCTGTTTGCTTCTATTGGGATTAATCCTAAAGCCAAAAGCACATGGCTCGGCTCTAAACTCTTTGATGAACAAGCGCTTCCTGTTGAAGTGAAAATCCCCTTGGAATTAAGATAACTGCCAATCGCCTCTCCTTCTATGTTTCTGAAAGAAACATTAATATTGTTGCAAAGTCTTTTGTTTCCGCTCGTTCCATTCAGCTTTGTGTTCGGGATTTTCAAAATCTCATCAATAATATAATCCTTTAATCTTTCCATATTCTTAACATCTCTGCTATTTGCAATTTTAACTGCTTTTGCAAAACCAACAATTCCCGGAACATTTTCTGTTCCGCTTCTCAATTTGAATTCATGCCCGCCCCCATGAAGTAGAGGGGTTATCTTGCTTTTCAGCTCTTCTCTTATATACAAAGCACCAACTCCTTTTGGTCCATAAATTTTGTGGGCATTCAAAGTCATTAAATCAAGATTCATTTTTTTAACATCAATTGGAACCTTGGTATAGCTCTGGCATGCATCTGTATGAAAATAAACTCCTTTTTCCCTGCAAATTCTACCAATTGCTTCTAAATCCTGAATTGTGCCAATTTCATTATTGCCGTGAATTACAGAAACAAGAAAAGTTTTGTCATTAATTGCTTTCTCTATATCTTTGGGATTAACAAATCCTTCTTCATCCACTTCCAGATAAGTGACTTTAGCTCCTTGAGTTTCAAGCCATTTGCACGAATTTAGAATGCAGTCATGCTCTATTTTTGTTGTGATAATATGATTTTTTTGGGGATAATTGCTGAAAAACAATCCCTTAACAACAAGGTTATTTGCTTCTGTCCCGCTTCCAGTAAATATTATCTCTTTGTATTTTGCCCCAATACTTCCTGCTATTATTTCCCTTGCTTCTTCAACAGCTCTCCTTGCATCCTCCCCTAAATAATGCAGAGATGAAGCATTTCCATACCTCTCGCTAAAATAAGGAAGCATTGCCTTTACAACCTGTTCATCTACAGGCGTTGTAGCCGCATTGTCTAAATAAATCATTTTCATTTTATTGTTTGGAAAATCATTTCTTCCTCCTCCCGCAAGTTTCATTATCGCAACACTTGCATTTACAATGCACATTTGCATGTTTTTCAATAAGTTTTAACATTGGGACAATGGTGTCTTTATTCAAAAAATAAATTCTCTCTTTGCCTTCTTGCTTAACTTGAACAATGTTGCACGCTTTTAAACTAGATAATGCATGTGAAACTTTGCTTTGTTCAACCCCGCATTCTTTAATAATCTCACTGACATTTTTTTCTTTGTCCCTTAAACAGAAGATTATATCCATCTTTAATGGATTGGCAAGGTTAGTGAAGAAAAGATAATATGTGTTATTATTCATATGAAATCTAATTCATATGTATTTATAAACCCTTTCCCCTTACTACTAATTGCAAAAAAGAATAAAATTATAATTACATAAAATTGTAGTTTTCTACAAAACCAATACCTCTTTCAATCTTCCTATTTTACTACACAAATCCCTTCTTTACAACTAGTGCCTGAAGGACAAACCACATTTCTTTTATTCCTCTTCCCAGACTGGCAGTCATATTCCAATACACGGCTTTCATCTATACAGCTGTCTGTTGCAGATACTACCTCCCCTGTTTCAGTATCTGTAGCCTGTACTGTCGCACTTTCAGTCACTCTCCACTCATCGTCCTCAGTTATATATGCACAGTCTGTATACTTACTATTCTCCAAACTTATAGTGTCATAACTCGCACCATTGGTTAATGTTGCTTTTCCTGTGCTATTGTTAACCCACCTAGTTGCTAAAAGGATTATTGCTAAAATAACAAGAACTATAATTATAATCCTTGTTTTTTTATTAACCCCTTTTGCCATATCCTGAATAAGAAAAGATTGTTTTTAAAGATTTTTATTTCTGCCTCTTTGACATTAGATAGCTTAATAAACTATTTTCTTTCTTATCTTTTATATAAACCAGGTTATTTCTTCTAATATGACCCAAACCCACTTAATCCAGCCGAATGAAGATAAAGAAATTCTGAAGATACTTCACCCTTTAGTTAAAAAATGGTTTTTTTCAAGATTTAAAGAATTTTCCCCCCCTCAAAAATATGGGGTTCTGAACATATGGAATAGAAAAGACATTCTTATCTCCGCACCAACAGGCGGGACAAAAACCCTTACAGCTTTCCTTTCAATTTTAAATTATTTAATAATTCAGGCAGAAAAAAACTCTCTTGAAGATAGGATTTATGCGGTTTATGTATCCCCCTTGAAGGCTTTAAGCAATGATATTCACAAAAATTTAATAGAACCATTAGAAGAGATTTATGAGTTAGCAAAAAATGAAAGCATCAATCTTCAGAAAATAAGAGTATCATTAAGGACAGGCGACACTTCTCAAAGTGAAAAAGCCAAGATGGCAAAAAAACCGCCGCATATTCTGATCACAACTCCTGAAAGCCTCGCAATTGTTTTAACAAGCAAAAAATTTGTTGAAAATTTAAAAGCAGTTGAGTTTTGTGTTGTTGACGAAATTCATGCTTTAGACAATAAGCGCGGGGTTTATCTCAGCTTGACTTTGGAAAGGCTTAATGAATTAAGTGTTATCTGGCCTGTGAAAATTGGATTAAGCGCGACTATCTCACCGTTAGAAGAAGTTGCAAAATTTCTCGTAGGATTTGCAGATGAAAGAGAAGTGTTAGTTGCAGATGTGCAAATGGCTAAAAAATTAGATGTCATGGTTTTAACTCCTGGAGATATTATAGAAGGGGTAAATCTTAATACCGGCATGTATAACCTCCTTGATTCGCTGATTAAACAGCACAAAACCACATTAATCTTCACAAACACAAGGTCAGCAACTGAAAGAGTTGTTAACTACTTAAAAGAGAAATTCCCCACAGAATATGGAGATGACACTATTGCGGCGCATCACTCATCTTTAAGCAAATTTCATCGTTTTGATATTGAAGAAAAGCTTCGCAAAGGAGAGCTGAAAGTTGTTGTTTGTTCTACTTCTCTTGAACTTGGAATTGATATCGGCTATATTGATTTAGTAATTCTTCTCAGTTCGCCTAAATCCAGTTCAAGAGCCTTGCAAAGATTAGGAAGAGCAGGGCACAAACTTCATGAAACAGCAAAAGGAAGGTTTATTGTGATGGACAGAGATGACCTTGTTGAATGCGCAGTAATCCAGAAAGAAATGATTGAAAAAAAAATAAACAAAATAACTTTCCCAAAAAATTGCCTGGATGTTTTAAGCCAGCAGATATATGGGATGGCAATTCATAAAATTTGGGATATTGATGAGATTTTTTCTTTGATAAAAAAGAGTTATTGTTACAAGGATTTAAGCAGAAAAGATTTTCTTGATGTAATAAGCTATTTAGCAGGAGAGTACGCTTTGGAAAAAAGCTATGTTTATGCAAAAATATGGTATGACTCTTCAACAAGGCAAATAGGCAAGAAAGGAAAGTTGGCAAGAATGCTTTATCTTACTAATCTGGGCACAATTCCGGCAGAATCTTTTGTTGCTGTGAAATTAGCTCCTTCTGGAGAAAATATTGGGGCGATTGACGAAGGTTTTTTGGAAAGAATGAAAAGAGGGGATGTTTTTGTGCTTGGTGGAAAAAAGTATGTTTACATGTATACTAAAGGTATGAACCTTTATGTTAAATCAACAATCGACAGGTCTCCAACAATCCCGAGTTGGTTTAGTGAAATGCTTCCATTAAGTTTTGATTCTGCTCAGGAAATTAACAGGTTTAGAAAGCTTATGAAAGAAAGACTGGATTCCGGAGAAAGCAAAAAAGAAATTATCAAATTTATTGAGAGCCATTTGTACCTTCCGGAAGATACTGCAAATTCTATTTACAATTATTTTAATGAACAGCACAATTTTCTTGAAATTCCCGATTCAGAAACACTTATAATTGAGAGGTATAAATCTGAGAAAAATTATCTTATTTTTCATAGTTTGTATGGAAGAAGAGTTAATGATGCTTTGTCGAGGGCATTTGCATTTCTTGTTGGCAAGTCAGGGATGAGGGATGTAGAAATAGGAATAAGTGATAATGGTTTTTATCTTGCAGGTGAGAAAATGAACATAGAAAAAGCTCTTGGTTTTTTAAGCCCTGAAAACATTGAAGAAATTCTAAAAGAAGCAATTGAGAAAAGTGATGTTTTGGCAAGAAGATTTAGGCATTGTGCAACACGGGCATTGATGATTTTGAGGAATTATAAAGGCAGAACAAAAACAGTAGGCAAACAGCAGATGAAAAGCCATTTTTTGCTTTTTGCAGTAAAAAAAATAACAAATGAATTCCCTATCTTAAGAGAAGCCAGAAGAGAAGTTCTTGAAGATTTAATGGACATGGAAAATGCAAAATTAGTCTTGTCTTGGATAAAGCAAGCAAGAGTTAAAATTAAAATTAAAGAAGCAAGCATCCCGAGCCCATTTGCATTAAACTTGATTTTGCAGGGCCATTCAGATTTAATAAAGATTGAGGACAAGCAGGCATTCTTAAAAAGAATGCATGAACTACATACAAAAAAGATTGAAGGAAAGGAAGATGGGAACTAAAAATAAAGATTTAGATCATATTTTTATAAACAAATCTCTATTTTTTCCAAAACATGGCATTCTTGTTATCGGAGATTTGCATATCGGCTATGAAGAAGCTTTAAGGCAGTCAGGAATTCTTGTTCCAGAAAGCCAGATTAGCGAGGTTATGGAAGAATTGAAAGACATAATTAGCAGGATAAAAAAACAGAAACAAGCGTTGAAGAAGATAATCTTTCTGGGGGATATAAAACATTTCTTCCCCTTTGAAAAGCATGAAAAAAAATATTTTAATGCTCTTTTAGAGTTCTTGAAACAATATCTTCCAGAAAACAGGATAATTTTCATCAAAGGCAATCACGACACTATGGATTATTCTTTTGAAAAAAAGCTCCTTAGAGATTATTATATTGAAAATTGTATCGCCTTTATTCATGGCCATAAGTCCTTTCCCGAGATTTTTGCCAAGAATATTAAAACAATTGTTATGGGGCATATTCACCCATCTATAATTCTTTCTGACAGCCAGAGTATAAAAAGAGAGCGGTATAAATGCTTTTTAACAGGCGAGTATAAACACAAAGAAATCATAATCTTGCCGAGCTTTCTAAGCATGGTAGAGGGAACGCCAATAAATAATTACCCTGAAGATTATGAAAACAACTTCTCCATAATCCCCCGAAAAGAATTAATAAGCTTTAAAGTGCAGGTCATTGGAGATAGTGCTGTCTATGATTTTGGAAAAATAAAATTTAGAAAATCTTTTTTGATTGTTTAAACGCATGCACCTGATTCACAACTAGTGCCTGAAGGACAAACAGCTGTTCTCACCGCCCTATTTCCGCTTTCACAGTTATACTCCCGTACATTGTTCTCATCTACACAACTGTCTGTTGCATAAACTATCTTTCCTGTTTCGGTGTCTGTAGCTTGTAGTGTTGCACTTTCAGTCACTTTCCATCCATCCTCACTAGTTATATAGGCACAATTTGTGTACCTATTCATCTCACTAGAAATTTGTGCATAACTTGCACCATTGGTTAATGTTGCTTTTCCTGTGCTATTGTTTAAAAACTTTGTTGCAACGATAACTGCAAGTAAAATCAAAATTATCACTACAACAATTGTAACAAGTTTCTTTTGCCTCTTTTTCATAATCTAAATAAGACATTCAGTTTTAAAAAGGTTTCTGTTTTCGGGATAAAATCAAAGAATTATATCTCCATCCATAGTTTTTTAACTGATGATACTGACAAATAAAAAAATCAAAAAGTCCTTGAGTATTTGTTTGGACTTTTGGATGCTCAAGAATGTACGAAATGTAAAAACATTCTTGACATTAAAAATAATTTATACCGAATAGCACTAAACTTGATTTTGTCAAGAACCATGCACTAAAGCTTCAGAAACTTCCAGTTTCTGACAGTCGTCAAAAATCATTGATTTTTGAGATGTATGGCGTGTCTGGTTCTTGAGCACCTCAAAAATTGTTTTTTCTTTCCCATGAGTTAAAACAGAGGGTTTACGAAAAAACAATTTTTAATGTATTAAACACAAGCCCCGTCTTTACAAGTCATATGGTCTGGGCAAATTACAATAGAGCTCAGGATATAACCATTGGTATCACAATAATACTCCCTTACTCTGTCTTTCTCAAAACAGACATCTTCAATGTAAAAAGGCCCTTTTCCTTGTGGTGTGTAATACCCAATCTTAGTTTTTTCCATCACTCCCCATTGGTCATCGTTAAGCACAGGGTTGCATTGCCTGTATTTATTAAACTCATTGGAGATTCTTCCATAACTCGCGCCCTCTGTGGTTCCTATTATCTGCCCTGTTGCAGATTGGTTAAAACCACCTAAACTAAAAATAGCAATCAACACCAGTGCCAATGCTATCAAAGCAACTACAATTATCTTTTGATTCCTCTTTTTTATAATATATTAAAGAATTCTCGGTTTTTAAATATTTTGAAAAGCGAGAACCAGTTTATGTCGAGAGATATGGGCCTGGAGGGAGTCTGACCCCCGCCACCGGTTCTGGAGACCAGTATTCTAACGTTAAACTACAGACCCTTGATTGATACAAGAAAAAGGGGATTTTTAAGTTTGTCTATTCAGGGGAACAGGAAAAATGGAAAGTTATTTCAATCTTTTAAAGAAGGGAACTCGTATTCCTTAAGATATTCTATACATTTCTTTAATAATATCCCAAAATCCTTTTCTTTTTTCCATTCTTTTTCTATAAACTTTCTTAATTCTTGGTGCATAGGATATCCTCTATCATCTACAAACCAAAAATCTCTGCTAAACTCTACATTTAGAAGAACTGTTAATGCTTCTTTTAGATGCGCTGTTTTTTCTTCCCCAATTTCTTTTTCAACATCATTCCAGTAAGTATTGTGGAATTGTATATGCATTATTTCATGGGCAGAGGTTGCAATGTCACTTAATATATTATTAAAAAGAGATACCAT
>JAHIEH010000008.1 GCA_018901675.1 Nanobdellota archaeon | reverse complement strand
TGCATTGATTATTTGTATGTCCTTTGATTCTTAGTTTAAAATATTCTTTTCTAACCTCTTCTTTTATCATGCAAAACCGAGGAAATCAAACGAGAACTAATTTTCGGTTTTGCCTAGGACATATGTCCGCTGGTTATACACCTGCCTGCATAACAAAAACCTTTTTATACACGGTTTTCTATATAGTTTATAATAGATTTAATGAAAGGAGGTAAAAAATGATAAGAGATAAAAGAGGTTTGTCAACTGTTGTAACAACATTGATAATTATCCTTTTAACACTGGTTGCAATCGGCATTATATGGTTTGTGGTTAGAGGGATTGTCGAGTCAGGTGCAGGGGGAATTGATGTTGCAACTAAGTGCTTAAATGTGGATGTAAAAGCAACTGCCGCAACTTGTACTGCATCAACCCATATTTGTAATGTAACTGTTAGCAGGGGGATGGATAGTGAAACTATAGACGGCGTTTCATTAATGATTACTAGTGCTACGAATAGTTTCAAGAATGACACTAGTTTTAAGAGTATTACAGCTGGCCAGACTTTAACTAAAACAGGAATTGATTATGGCACTATTGGTTCTCCTACAAAAGTAAAATTAGCAGCATACTTTAATGTTGAGGGAGTTCCACAGTATTGCACTGCTAATGAATTCACTCCGATTGTAGCTTAAATCTTTATTTTTTAATTCTTTTTCTTGTTTTTATTTTTTTATGATTGCTTATTGGAGATGATTTGGGATTATTATAGATACTTAGAAAGTAGTTAACTAGACCCTGTAACTGTGAATGTAGATTATTAATAGGCAGTAGTTAATTGATTATAGAAGTTAGTTATGACCAACTATAGCGCGATTAATATCCGAGTTTAGCTAATAGAATTACTCCCCTATTTATTCTTTTTAATAATAACATAAACCTCGTCGTTTCTTCTTACCAAAGGAAGTTTTATGCCGACTTCCTGCCCTTGCTTGGCATTTAAAACCGGCTTTCTTTGTATTTCTATTCTTTCAATTTTAGCGTTGATTACCCCTGTTTTTTTGCCTATAACAACTATCTCATCTCCAACTTTAAAAGCAGAGGAAACTTTTATTGCAGCAACTCCTGCTTTTGAAAAATAATGGCTGATTTTTCCTATGAAATGTTTTTTTTCGATTGCAGAAGAATGTTCAATTTTTGAGAAGTCATCGCTTGTTGGAAGTTTAAGATAAAATCCAGAAGAAAATCCCTTATTGTAAACTCTGCTTAGTTCTATCAGGCATTGCTCAATTTCTTTTTTGCTAAGTTTTTTATCTAAGGCTTTTCTATATGCCCTTACAACAACATCAACATATCTTGCATCTCTTGCTCTTCCTTCTATTTTAAAAGAGGTTATCCTTGCTTTTTTCATTTTTTCTATAAAAGGCAGAGTGCATAAATCTTTGGCAGAAAATATTCTTGAGTTTTCAATTTTAAGCTCGTTGCCTTCATCATCCTTGACAATATAACTTCTTCTGCATGGGTGCAGGCATTTTCCCCTGTTAGCAGAACAATCAAAAAGGAATTGGGAAGTGAAACACCTTCCCGATTCAGAAACACACATTGCGCCATGACAGAAACATTCAACATCTATTATTTTCGTTATGGGTTTTATTTGCTTTAGGTTTAATTCACGAGCAAGTACTATTCTTTTTGCTCCAAGTTTTTTGTAGAACCTTGCACTTTGAGAGTTTGAAACAGATGCTTGAGTTGAGATAAAAAATGGAATTCTGTATTTCTTGCATAACTCTATAACTGAAATGTCTCCACAGATAATTGCATCTACTTTTCCTTTAACCTGTTTTACTAAACTTCTAAGTTTATCAATCTCATTATCATAAATGATTGTGTTTAGTGTGAGGTATTTTTTCACTTTTCTTCTATCTTTTCCATTAGCGCAAATTTTGCTAATTTCATGAAGGTCAGAAATTTTGAAGTTTTTTGCAGAATCCCGCATATTAAACTCTTTTAAGCCAAAATAAACAGCGTCTGCTCCTGCATTTATTGCTGAAACCAGCATCGGAAAGTCGCCGGCAGGTGCGAGGAGTTCGTATTTTTGTTTTTTCATGAAATGCAGAGAGTTTTGAGTTATAAAAATCTTGTGAAAATTTATAAACCATCAATTTCTTTTTATGGTGTAGAAAAGATGGAGAAAAAAATCATTACTCTTTCACAGCTAACAAAAAAGTTTGGGGAGTTTACTGCAGTTGACAGCATAAGCTTTGAAGTAAAAGAAGGAGAGATTTTCGGGTTTCTTGGGCCAAATGGTGCTGGCAAAACCACTACTTTGTCAATGCTTTCCACTTTGCTTGAACCAAGTTCTGGAGAAGCTGTTGTGAATGGATTCAACATAATAACAGAAAAAGACAAAGTTAGGAAATCTATTGGAATGGTTTTTCAGGACCCTACTTTGGATGATGAGCTTACAGCATATGAGAACATGGATTTTCATGGAAGACTTTATGATGTTTCTTATGAAATCAGGAAGAAAAAAATAGCAGAACTTTTGAATCTAGTTGGGCTTGAAGACAAGAAAGATAATCTGGTAAAGACATTTTCAGGAGGAATGAAAAGGAGACTGGAAATTGCGAGAGGATTGTTGCATGAGCCGAAAGTGCTTTTTCTTGATGAACCTACTCTTGGTTTAGACCCACAGACAAGAAACAAATTGTGGGAGTATATAGATGAGTTAAACAGCAGGACTGGTTTGACAATAATTGTAACAACACATTATATGGATGAAGCAGACAGGCTTTGTGATAGGATAGCAATTATAGATCATGGCAAAATTAAAGTTTTAGATACCCCTAAGAATCTCAAAAACAAAATTGGTGGGGATGTTATTTCTATAGAGTCTAGTAAGGCAGGAGAAATTGGCAAACTGCTGGAAAAATGCAAATGGTATAAATCTTCTAAAATACATAACCACACCATTACGATAAATATTGAAAATGCAGAAAAACATGTTGCTGAAATTGTTAGAAAAATTGAGCAGGCAAGCATAAAAATAGATTCTCTGAATATACACCAACCCACTCTTGAAGATGTTTTCCTTTACTTTACTGGTACGACAATAAGAGAAGAAGAGGCGAAACCTGTTGATAATCTTAGAATTAGAAGGAGGGCGTTTGTCAAGAGATGAAAAATTCAGACTTGCATGTTCATAGCTATTATTCTGATGGGGATTTGCCTCCCTCACAAGTTGTAAAATTAGCTAAACAAAAAGGAATTAAGAATTTGGCATTAACAGACCATAATTCTTTTGATGGTGTTTTGGAAGCAATTAAAGAAGGTAAAAAGCAGGGAGTCAATGTTATTCCTGCTATAGAGATTAGAGCAAAAGAAGATGAGGTTCTTGGATACTTTATTGATTACAAAAATGAAAAGTTTAGAAGAGAAATGAAAAAAATACAAAATAACCTTATTAAAAGAGTTAAAAAGATAATCATTAAACTAAATAAGAAAGGAATTGATGTTAGCTTTGAAGATTTATTGAAGAAGTACTACCCAAACACCACAAATTTAATGGAGATACATCTTATTAAATATCTTAAGTTTAAAGGCTATGGAGATATAAGAGAACTATGGCCAAGATATATTTCTAAAGGGGGAGAAACTTATGTACCTATTAAGGAGATTTCGGTTATTGATTCAATAAAACTAGTTAAAAAATTTGGGGGAATTCCTATTTTGGCTCATCCATGGGTAAATCCGAGTTCAAGAGAATTACTCCATGAAAAGAATTTTAAAAAATTAATAAAATCAGGTTTGAGAGGTATAGAGGTAGATAATGGAGATAGGGATGAAAGAAGAGATAAAAAAACTCTTGACAAAATACAGAAACTTGCTAAAAGATACGGTTTAATATTAACCTCTGGCAGTGATTTTCATGGAGATTATTTAGTTAAAGCTACTAAATGCCATGACATAGGGGATTATAACTGCGACGAGAAAGTTGTCGAGCAATTAAAAGAGTTGAGAGGATTAAGATGAGCTCTGCAATTTACACCTTATGGTTGAGAAGTTTGAAAAGATATATCCGCTCAAAGAGCAGAATTATTGGAAGTTTAGGAATGCCTTTATTTTTTCTTCTTGTTCTTGGTTTTGGGCTAAATTCAGGTTTGAACATCCCTGGAGTTGCAAGCAATTATTTGCAATTTATCTTTCCGGGAATAATATGTATGACTGTTTTGTTCACATCTATATTCTCAGGAATACAAATCATTTGGGATAAACAGTTCGGTTTTTTAAAAGAAACTTTGGTTGCCCCTGTTTCAAGAATCTCTATAATGATTGGGCAGACTTTAGGAGGGGCTACAACTG
>JAHIEH010000067.1 GCA_018901675.1 Nanobdellota archaeon | reverse complement strand
ATCTCTTTGTTTCTTAGCTATTTGAACATCTGCCATAGTATAAGCTCTTACATTTGAAGTGCCATTACCAAAAGAACTCTGCGCCTCCGGCGCTATACCGACGAAACGACCATAGTCAACATCAAGGACGTACCTGCCACGAGCACCCGACCTGCCCACGAGCCCGCCGACAATCCACGCCCTCATTTCTGGTGTTTTGCCTTGAGCAGAACTTGGGTAAATTCCCATAAGTTTTAAATCATCAAAAGCTGAATCTTTAGCAAATCTTGGTTGATATTCTCCAAAGATAAAATCTGTATAATCATTAAGTAATGCTTGATCTCTTGCTAAAACCTTCCAAACAGGATGAGCTTTAACATCTGCTCTTGAAAGACCGTCGTTTACCTTTCCAAGCTTTCCTTTCTTAAATTCTTCTCCTTGTAAAGCATTGTAAGCGTCTTCAGTTAAGACAAGAGCACCACTATTTCTCTGGCTTTCAGGTGTTATCTCTCTTAAAGTTTGAGAGTCAAAAACAATCTTTACTCTTCCATCAGGATGATAAACAACAGCATCGCCAGTATCAAAATAATTATCCATATAAGAACCCTTTATTGATTTATCAGAATTTCTAACATCAAGTCTTCTTTGCATTAATTGAGAAACATTCATAGGAACTCTACCATCGGCTATAAGCTTTGGCATCTGTTCTACGTTTGAGCCATAAAATTCTTTGTATGCTTCTGGTGTTGCATTAAGTTTTATTGCCATGTTTTTTATAAAAATATGCGGTTTAATACTCTTCCATGCCCGAAGGCATTCCTCTCATTCCGCCTCGATTACTGCTCTTTCCCCCAGAAGAAGCTATAACATCATCAATCCTTAAAATCATTATAGCAACCTCACTCGCAGAAGTTATTGCTTGAGTCTTTATCTTTAATGGCTCAATAATTTTCGCCAGCAGAACATCTTCTATCCTATTTGTGAATAAGTTAAGCCCTGCATTTCTTTCTCCGCTATCATGCCTTGCTTTTAATTCAGTAAGAACATCTATAGGGTCCATTCCTGCATTTTCTGCAAGAGTTACAGGAATATACTCCAAAGCAGATGCAAATTCTTCCACAGCAAGCTGTTCTCTGCCTGAAAGCCCCTGAGAATACTCTCTAAGCCTTCTTGCTAATTCAATTTCTATTGCCCCGCCTCCAGGAACTATTGCCCCTGATTTTAAAGCAGATGCCACATCACCAAGCCCGTCTTTAATCGCCCTCTCAATTTCATCAATAACATGCCCAGTCCCACCATGAATTAAAATTGTCAGGGCTTTTGGATTTTTGCATCCCCTAACATAAGTCATTGTGTCTTCTCCGTGCTTAACTTCTTCTACTGTCATAGCATTCCCCAACTCTAATGAACTTAATTCATTAATATTGCTTACAATTTTTCCGCCACTCGCCTTTGCAAGTTTTTCAATGTCTGATTTAGCAACTCTCCTGCAGGCATAAATTCTTTTCTTTGCAAGAAGATATTGCGCAAAATCATCAATTCCTTTCTGGCAAAAAATAACTGTTGCTCCTGACATAGCCACCTTTTCTACAAGCTCTTTTATTGACCTCTCTTCCTGGTCAATAAAACCCTGCAACTGACTCGGGGTAGAAATGGAGATTTTTGTGTCTATCTCAGGATTTTTTATTTCTAATGGAAAGTCTATCAATGCAATTTTCGCATTTTCAATAATACATGGCATATCCACTGAAACTTTTTCCTTGTCAATAACAATTCCTGCTATCAGTTCAGTGTCTTCAATTCCATCCCCTTTTGATTTTTCTATTTTTATGTCATTTAAATCTATTTTTCCGTTGGTTTGGATTTGTTTTATTGCTTTCACAACAATATCTGCAAATTTTTCTTTTGCGTCTTCTGCGCCTTTTCCAGTCATTGCAGTTATAGCAATCTGCCTTAAAACATCTATATCTTCTGTATTTAACCTGACTGCAATTTCCTTTAATATCTCCTGAGATTTCTCAGCAGCAAGCCGGTAACCTTTAGTAATAACTGTTGGGTGAATCTTTTTATCAAGAAGCTTCTCTGCATTTTCAAGCAATCTGCCTGCAATCATTACTGCTGTTGTTGTCCCATCACCAACTTCACTTTCCTGAGTTTTTGCAATATCCACCATCATCTTTGCAGCAGGATGCTCTATCTGCATCTCCTCAAGGATTGTAACCCCGTCATTAGTCACGATAATATCATTAGTAGGTGAGACAAGCATTTTATCCATCCCTTTAGGTCCAAGAGTTGTTTTGACAATATCTGCAACCATTTTTGCAGCAAGAATATTATTCCTTTGTGCATCTTTTCCCATAAGCCTTTGAACATCTTCAGGAAAAAGAACAATTGGTTTATCAGTCATATACTCTATCAAAAAATATGGCTTATAAATTTTATCTCACTTGAGGATATATCTCCTTTTTTGGTAAAATTTATAAGTAAAAGCCGCTTAAAAAAGACAGGTAGAATACAATGAAAAGGATAATTGTGGCAGACATAATGACTCGCTATCCTGTAACAATCAAGCCAGAAGCAAATTTGTTAGAATGCGCAAAAACAATGGTGAGGAAAAAAGTTGGAAGCCTTCTGCTTGTGTCTCAAAAAAGGCTTATCGGATTTATTTCTGAAAAGGATATTCTTTGGGCTTTAGTTAAAAAATCAAAGCAGGATTTATCTAAAATCCGGGCAGTAGATATCTCCCCAAAAAAGATTGCTACAATAAAACCAACAGAAACTATAGAAGGAACTATAACAAAGATGAAAAAATTAAAATTTGAGAGGCTTCCGGTAATTCACAACAATGAACTTGTAGGAATGATTACCATCAAAGATATTTTAAATTTTCACCCAGAAGTTTATCCTGAATTATATGAACTTGCAGGCATAAGAGAAGAAATTGAGAAATTAAAAAGAGTGAAAAAAGCAAAGGAAAGAATATTTATGCATGAAGGCGTCTGTGAAGATTGCGGAAATGAAGAAGTTCTTTACAGAGTGGATGGAAAGCTTCTCTGTGAGGAATGTAAAAATCTTATGTAAAGATTGCAGTTATAGATAACTGAATTAAGTAACATTTTGTATTCAGTTCTTTGTTTAATCCTCAATCAAAAAAGTATAGTGTAGAGAATAGAAAGACTTTTTAAGGCCTTAACTTTTTAGATTTATGCAAAAAAAAGAGGCGAAATTTGTTGTAGTTACAGGCGGAGTTTTATCCGGGCTGGGAAAAGGCTTGTTTATCTCCTCATTAGGCAAACTTCTGCAGTCAAAGGGATATAAAACAATCCCTATAAAAATAGACCCTTATATTAACATAGATGCAGGAACTATGAACCCCACAGAGCATGGAGAAGTATTTGTTCTGGATGATGGCTCAGAAGTAGACATGGATTTAGGGAATTATGAAAGATTTCTTGACTTGACTTTGACAAGTGATTCAAACATAACTACCGGAAAAATATACAGAAAAGTTATAGAAAAAGAAAGAAGGGGGGACTATCTTGGAAAGACAGTTCAGTTAATCCCGCATATCAGCGAAGAGCTTCAGCAGCAATTCAAGGATATAGCAGAAAAAAATTATGCAGAAATTGTTTTAATAGAAATTGGGGGAACTGTAGGAGATATTGAAAACCAGATATTTCTTGAATCTGTCCGCGAACTTTCTCTGGATAGAGATGTTTTCTTTGTTCATTGCACTTTAGTCCCGGTTATAGGCGTAGTCGGAGAGCAGAAAACAAAGCCTGCGCAGCAATCAGTAAAAATGCTCAGAGAAATGGGGATTGTTCCAGACATGATTTTCTGCAGGTCAGAAAGATATCTTGATGATAAAATAGCTGAGAAAATATCAAGATTCTGCGGGGTGGATAAGGAATGCATAATATCCGGTCCGGATTTAAAGAACATTTATGAGATACCTCTTGTCCTTGAAAAACAGCAAGTCGCAGAAAAGATTTTGTCTAAATTAGGTATGTATCCCAAAATGGATAACTTAGAATATTGGAAGGAGTTTGTTGAAAAAATGGGGGATACCAATAAAAAGATTAAAATAGCAGTTACAGGAAAATACACCTCATTAAAAGATGCCTATGCTTCTATCCAAGAAGCGTTTAATCATTGTTGCGGGAATCTTGGGTGCAGTATAGAAATCAAGTGGATTGAAACAACAGATATTGAAGAAGGAAAAATAAAACCAGAAGAAGCACTAAAAGATGTAGATGGGATATTAGTCCCAGGGGGATTTGGAAGCCGTGGCGCAGAAGGAAAGATTGAATGCATAAAATACGCCAGAGAAAATAACCTGCCTTTCTTAGGATTATGTTTCGGATTTCAGCTGGCAGTCGTAGAATATGCAAGAAGTTTATGCAGTTTAAATATGGCAAACAGCACAGAAATAGACCCTGAAACTAATCATCCAGTTATAGACATTCTGCAAGAACAAAAAGAGATATATAACAAAGGCGGAACAATGAGACTTGGAAGATATGTTGCAAAACTAAAACCTGACTCAATTGTCCAATCTCTATACGGAACAGATGTGGCTTTTGAACGCCACAGGCACAGATATGAAGTAAACAGCAATTATATATCTCTCCTGGAAGAGAATGGTATTATATTTTCAGGAAAATCTCCTGACGGGAAGTTGATGGAATTTTTAGAATTGCCGAATAATTATTTTTTTGTTGCCACTCAAGCACATCCAGAATTCACATCACGCCCATTAAAACCCAGCCCCTTATTTCTTGGATTTGTCAAAGCGTGTTTAAGCAGGCCTTCACCGAAGAATTTTTAAAAGGAAATTCCCTCATCTTTTGTATAACTAAATTATAAATTAGTTTAATCTAAAAAGATGTCAGAAGAAGAAGCAATTTTTAAGAGCAAGATAAAATCAACAGGAATTTTCTCATTTAAAGATTTCTATAAATTCTGCCACGACTGGCTTGTATCAGAAACAAACTTGCATGTAGCAGAGGGGAAATACACTGAAAAATTAAGCGGAGATACAAAAGATGTTGAAGTTGAATGGGAAGGAAGGAGAGACGTTACTGATTATTTCAGGTTTAAAGTGAATGTTAAATTTGTTATATTAAAATTAAGCGAGGTAGAAATCAGCCAGAACGGCGTTAAAGAAAAAACAAATAAAGGAAGTGTGGAAGTGGAAGTTAAAGGCATCTTGGTAAGAGATTACAAAGGAAAATTTGAGAGGACTTCAATTCAAAAATTTTTAAGAAGTATTTATGAAAAATGGATTATAAGCGCGAGAGTCAAGCAGTTAGAGGATAAACTCGTGGAGGATTTAGATGAATTTTTAGCCCAGGCAAAGGCATTCTTGGATTTAGAGGGGAAAAAATAAAAATATAATTGTAAGGAGTTATCGAAGCTGGATAACATTCTTCAAACAGATAAACCCTATCTGAATGTTGAGATATCACAAAATTTTGGAACATTTTAAAGATGTTACAAAAATATGCAAATAGAAATCTTTAAATATGAACTAGCCATAATTTTTTTATGAAAAAGATATATATTCTTACACTTTTAATCTTGCTGATACTGCCATCCATTCTTGCAATAAATCTTAAAATTGAAAAACAGAATGATGATGAGGCAATTATATTGGGATTGGATAAACCTGCAGTATTTAATTTAAAAGTAACCAACCTTGGATTTAGCGATTATTTTCAATTTTACAATCTTATTGGATTGCGCATGATTCCTTCTGGAAGTGTGCAAATAAACTCTGCTGAAACAAAAGATATTCAATTAATGATCTACACTCAGGAGAATTTTGACTACCGGGGCTTTTACACTTTTGAATATCGTGTGCAGGGAAGTGACTATTCTGAAGTAAAAGACAGATTAACAATCAAAATTGTTGAATTGAAAGATGCATTCGAAGTTGGCTCAGGAGAAGTAGACCCTGAATCGAACATGATTAAAATCTATATCCACAATAAAGAAAATTTTAATTTTGGCGAGATGAATGCTAAATTCTCCTCTCCTTTCTTTAATTTCGGAGAGGACCTCACTCTTGGCCCTAATGAAAAGAAGGAATTTAGTGTTAAATTGAATAAGGAAGATTTCAAAAAATTAATGGCAGGGTTCTACACTTTAAATGTGGAAGTGGATATTAACGGAAAAAAAGAAAAGATAGAGGGGATTATAAAATTCATTGAGAAAGACATATCCACCGAAATAAAGAATGAATATGGGTTTTTTATTCATACAAGAAAAATAATAAAAACAAATGAAGGGAATATCCTCACTAATTCGGGCATAGTCATAAAGAAAAACATAATTTCAAGGCTGTTTACAACTATCACTCCAGAACCATCTAATGTAGAAAGGCGAGGCTTTAATGTGGATTACACCTGGAATCAAAAGATAAAGCCAGGAGAATCGCTTAATATCATAATAAAAACAAACTGGTTTTTTCCTTTATTGATAATCCTGTTTATAGTTATGATTGTAGCACTTGCAAAAAAATATTCAGAAAATGATTTGGTAATGAATAAGAAAGTTTCATTTGTTAATGCTAAAGGCGGAGAATTCGCCTTGAAAGTTTCTATATTAGTAAATGCAAAGAAATACATAGAGAAAGTGGATATTATTGACAGGCTTCCAAATTTAGTTAAAGTTTATGAAAGATTTGGTGGGGAAACACCAAAAAAAGTTGATGAGAAAAACAAGAGAGTAGAATGGCACTTTGAAAAATTAGAAGCAGGAGAAACAAGGGTGATTTCGTATATTATATATTCAAAAGTTGGAGTTTTTGGAAAATTCGCTTTACCATCTGCAGCAGCAGTTTATGAGAGGAATGGAGAAGTTAAAGAGAGCCAGTCCAACCGTGCTTTCTTCGTTGCTGAGCAGAGAACAAAAGATGTGGAAGATTAAAATAACATCAAAGAGATAAACGCCCTTGATAAAGGAATAAAACCAATCAAAACCTTTATTAATTCTTTTTTTATCTTAATCTTAGCCCCGTGTAGCTTGATAAGGGATACTTCCCTTATCAACCCTCAGACAAGATGAATCAGAGTTTTGATGTCAAAGTCGCTACATGGATAAATGAGCCCCGTGTAGCTTAGTGGCTAAAGCGTCTGGCTGTAGATTTTAATTGAAGATAAGTTCCGTTTATAATCAAAAACAGCAACCGGAAGATCCCCAGTTCGACTCTGGGCACGGGGATATTTTTATTTCTTATTTAAAAATAGTAATCAAAAACAAAAAACTTATATATTTCAAAAGCTTAATTTATAAGGTCTAAAAAGGGAAAATGATGAAGAAAAAATTGTGTATTTATGGTTTGGCATTTCTTCTTGGATTTTGGACTCCTACATGCAATTCTCTTGCGGAAAAAATTAATGAGAAAGCTAATGAAAAAACCTTAGAAAACAAGGTTGTCAGAGTTTCGCCAGAATCTATAAATCAAAACGCAAGATACTTAAATTCTCCGCAAAATGCAAAAAATCTAAATTATAATCATGGAATAAACCAAAATAAAATAAATGTAGAAGTGCCTTCTATCAAACTTAAAAATGTATCCGCTAGGACAGCACTCAAGGTAATATTGCGTCAAAAAGGATTAGATTTCAAAGTCCAAACAGACGGAACTATTTTTATATCTACTCCCTATAGACTTAGACATGAAGTTTTTGAAGATTTAGAAACTAAATATCACCAATTGCAAAATACAAGTGGGGAAAGTCTTCCAAAAATAGTTCTAGGCATTCCTCAAGGACAAATAGGCACATATGGTGGTGGAGGTGGTTATGCTCAGATAACAGGACAAAGTGCTGGAGGCGGAGGTGGTTATGGTCAAGCAGGAGCAGGTAATCAAGGAGGAGGTGCAGGAGCAGGGTTTGGTGGTGGTGCTGGCGGTGTTGGTAATCGAGCCGGAGGTGGTGCTGGCGGTGGAAACAGTGTATTTATTGGAGGAATTCAGGAACTTTTTGTTGGGGGTTTTGACCATTCAACAGTTGGAGAACTTCCACCTATTATTGGATTAGGTGGTGTAACTCAAGGTGGCCGTTAAGTTTAATTTTGTTCTTTAGTTGCATATAAACCGCCCAAGATTTGTGATTATATTTCCTAGAACTCATAATTCTTCTTCTTTTAAGATGGTTATCAAAGATAAAAATACATAAATCTCATATCCAATACAAAACCGAAATCCTTAAAAACTGCTTACATCTTAGAAATTTAATAAAAAAATGAGGTCTCAAAAGGTGAACGATAATTTAGAGCTCATCGAAGATGAGAGGGATAAAGAATCCGGCGACGATGAGTTAGATTTGGGTTTTCTTGAAGAGGAATAATTCTTTTTTTTATTTTTTTATTTTTGATTTTTAATCTTTAATTCTTAGTGTGATTTGGTTATTTTCTTTGTTCAACTCTTCAGAATGGGAGTTTATTTGAATTTTTACTGTTTGAATTTTGGCATTAGACACCCAAATATTTTTTAAAGTGATTTTTAATCCATATCCAAATTGCATCTCGTCTAAAGTTAGGTTTTTTGCCAGATTATCATCCGCGTATATCATCATCTCTGATTGGGATGACCTGGCAAGTCCATTATTTCTCAGATTTGCTTCAATATTCAAATATCTTCCATCTATACTTGCAGATGCATTAATTATCGCTAAATCAGAATAACTGGAGGTGGAATAAATCTTTTTTATCACATTAATAGTATCTTGGCCAATAGTCTGATCACAATTAGTGATATTATGAAGAACATTGTTTGGATTGTCAGAATGGTCAAATCCCAGAGCATGCAATAACTCATGTATAGCGATATTCGGCCTTGGGCAGTCAGACTCCTTTATTAAAAGAATTTTCCCATGGGTGATAATGTTGAACAAACTTGTCTGCGTTATATTTGTAGGCCCTCCTTCCCCTGCAATAAACAGCCCCCCTTCAATCCTTTCCTTGCTCTCGCATGTTACAGCAATTTCTTCATTAAAATTAACCGGATAAAACTTTAGCATAGTTGTATTGGATAGTGTGTAAAAAGCCTGCTCCATATCATTTTTCTTTTTCAAAGGGCAATTATAAATTTTATAAGAAATCATTGACTCTGGATATCTCATATTGGGATAAAACTGCATTTCAGGATTATCACCGCCGGAAATGCTGAAATTGGTATTAACATCTCTTGGTTGAAACTCCACTTCTCTAAAAGGAACAAACCAATAAATACCTAACAGCCCAATCACAATCAATATAAATAAAAAACTAAAAAATATTTTCCACCCCATAAATATATCAAGTATTTTAAGTTTTATAAAATTATTGTATGGTTCTTGACAAAAAAAACTTTTTGCAAATTTGTTTAAAGCTTACGACAAGAGTAAAAAATAAAAGAAAAAGATTTAATTGAATGGTTTAATAATCCCCAAAATCGTCTGAGGAATTATCTGCACCTTCTTCAGGTTCTTCTTCGAAAGGTGTATCTTCACTTTCTTCCGAAGAGCTCGCCTCAATCCTTTTGAATTTTTCCATTTTTCCGCCCCTAATTTAAGTCAAACTCATAAGAAATATCCTTTTTTAAGGATTTCGGTTGCTGTGTGGCTTGTATAGGTTCAGGACATATGTCCGGGTCTTGCACAATTATGACATGAAGGGAAAGGGATAAATATAATCAAACATTAACGATTTTATGGCTTATGCAGTTTATGCTACTGAAAGCTTTGAAAAAGAGATGAATAAACTTTCTAGCTCAGACAAGGAGATAATTAAAAAGATATTTCTTCAGCTTAAGGAAAACCCATATGTTGGAGATCAAACGAGGTATCGTTTTTTTCGCGAAAAGAGAATGCGAGAAAAAAGAATTTACTATCTTGTCTACGATGATTTATCTGCTGTTTTGATTGTTGCTTTAGGGGGGAAGAAAGCCCAACAGGAGACAATCGAGGAAATTATAAAATATCTTCCAGAATTTAAAAAGTATCTAGAAAACCTATTAAGAAAGTATTAATCAATTATTAAACCTATTAAGAAAGTATTAATCAATTATTAATAGATTATGCTACTCTTTTTATCTTGCTTTTTTTTAAGTCTAATAGGCTGTTGTTAAATTGTTTTAATAAGTCAATATCTATCTTTTTTAATATTACCATCTCATTTGCAGTATCTATTGCTAAAACAGATCCTTCATTTATTCCAAGCTGATTTCTTATTTTAAGGGGGATCACAATTTGGCCTTTTGAACTTATCTTTGTTATTTCCATGTAAGAAAGTAAAATTTTCCTATTTTTAAATGTTTTGATACTTTTGTATTGATAAGAAGGGAAAAGAATAAAAGTATAGATAATTTTATATTTTTATGATTAAGAAATTCTCTAAAATCAGCCCAACAGCGGTATTTTGCGCAAGAATGAGGGCTAAGCAAAACCTTCCCTTTGCAAGAGAAATTGTTCAGCTAATAGACACAAAATATTCTGATAATATAACTGATTTGCCAGATTATGGGGACAGCCTAAAAGATAACTCTAATTTTATTGGTTTTATAGAAGGAAGGTACATCTCATTAAATGATATGCTATCCAGGATAGATAATGTTTTTATTGCAGAAATTGCTTCTGGTTTATCTCCACGAAGCTTAGAGTTTTTAGGTAAAAAAGATGTTATTTATATTGAAACAGAATTAAACAATTTAATAAAGTTGAAAAAGGGTATCTTAAAAGATATAATCAGAAATAAAAATCTCAACTGCAAAAATTTGTTTTTTATGAAGATTAACCCCCTAGTTAAAGAGGATATGAACAAGATAGGGAAATTTTATCTACAAGTAGGGAAAGGCAAGCAATTAGTCCTAATTCACGAAGGATTACTTATGTATTTTAACAAACAGGAGAAAAGTCTATTCAGAGATAATATAAAATACCTCTTTGAAACCTATGCTAAAGACGGCATGTGGTTAACGCCAGATTTTTCAAGAATAAAGAAAAAGAATAAGGAAGCTAAAGGCAAAGAGAATATAAGGGACAAAATAGCTAAAGTAACTGGAAGAGAATTTAATTATTTTGAGTCAATTGACGAAGCCAAAAAATTCTTAGCAGAAGCAGGATTTGCTTCAAAGATAATATCTAATGAGAAAATAATAAGCCAGTTAATAAAGGAAAAATGTTTCGAATCCAATAGAAGATATATCCTAAATTCATCAGAAGAATATAGAATTTGGAAAATTCAATATTTGAAGATGAAGAATAGCTAACTTGATACAGAAAAACCTATAAATTACCGGTATTTTGGATCAGCTTCAATAAAATGTAGTTCTTTTCCAATGTTAGGCTGTTTTTTTTCTAAAAGATAAGCTTTTGTAGGTAAAATATCCATTCCTCTAAAATTTTTATTCCAGATATTTTTTATTCCAGATACAATTCGATCTTCTGCATCAGAGTATTCTGTTTTAAATGCCTCTACAAAATAATCAAGTGCTCTGGCCATCCGATAATCATATGTCAGACTATAAGAAATTTGCTTGCACCTCTCTCTATCCTTAATTGGAGTCTTTTTAACGAGGTATAGCCTTTCATTTTCACCAATAATCCCTTTATTAAAATCTTTTTTTAAGCCCCTTTGATCCCTTATATCTAAATCTACGAATGTATCTTGCAAATCTCGATAAATTACCCTAAGGGGCATCCCATATTTATCTACTTCAAGAAGGGTATTTTGAGCATGCATTTCAGCACATAAACCCCTTTGAGAAATCAATTGCATCCAGCATTCAACATAAGGGATAATAATTCTCTCTAGACACGAGTCTATCTCGTTATGTTCATCATTTTGTTTGTTTAATAGTTGCTTTAGTAGGATAGGATCATCTTTAGAAGCAGGGTCTTTAGAAAAAAGAGAGAAAAAGGGTATAAGATATGTTCCTTCATAAATTCTTGGTCTTGCATAAAATTCCCTTATCACCATTCCTACCTCTTCATTGCAAGAAGAAAAAAGTAGTCCTAACGACTCTGGAAGATATCCAAAATTATTTATAGATACCTCTTCAAGATCCTTCCCAATTTCTTTTATATGATCTAAATGGGATCTTTTTAATCTTTTAACACCATCGCCAATCCTCCTCACAAGATCTGTCTTAATCATATATGGATAACCTCCCCCAAGTGCAATAACTGTTCTTGTAGACGAAGTGGGAAAGACGCGCACCGAACCAGCAATATTCTCCAAATGAGCCATATTTTTACTTTTATAATCTAAAATCATTTCAGGATGCAAGAAAAATTTTATTTCATCTTCAGTCTCTAATAGAGTAAGGAGTTTAGTGTCAGGAGCATTTTGGAAATGGATTACCCCCTCTTTTTTCAGCAGTACAAAAGGAATATCAAATCCCCCACATGGTCCATCAGGCCTGTAAGTCTCCTGAACATTTGATCCAAAATTCTCATTATTCATTTTTCTCTCTAAAAAAATCAATGCTTCTTCTGGTTTGTAGGAAAGTAAATTATCTAGTATCATTTAATATTATAAAATTCTATTTTTGCTCTACAGTTTTCTTATAAAGGTTTAGAAAGTCTATTGTTCCAGGCAAACAATCTTGATCTTTCGGGGCATTATTTACCTTAAACCATTTTATCTCACTAACCCCATGATCCCCTAAAGCGCTTTCACCACCAACAAGGGTGCAAACATAACAAATTAAAATTTGTTGAGCTTCTCTTTCAGGAGATTCCCATTTTGAAGATAAAATTTTTGTGAGGAGATAATCTATTTTAACGTCATAATTAGACTCTTCCTTTGCCTCACGTATCGCAGTTTGTTCTGGAGACTCTCCAAAATCTATCTTGCCTCCCGGAAACTCCCATTTATTATGGGCTTGCTTCAAGTCTTCTTTTTTCCTTCTAACAAAAAGCACTTCCCCCTTATCATTTATAACTAAGCTTTTAACAATTATAAACTGCTTTCTAATTTTTTCTTCACTCATATATTCTCCCCAGAACAAGTTCCATTGTTCTGTCTAAATCAATATTATCAATTACAAGTCCTGATATTAATAAATCTTCGCAATATTGCCTAAAATATTCCCTACTTTTTTTAAGTTCTAGATCGATTAAGTTTACATCTTGGTACTTTTCTTCTTTGTTCCCACACCTTCTCTTAAAAAGAGTTTTTTTATCTAAATCAAATAAAATTAAATCTATAGATTTTACACTTGCAATCCTTAAAAGATTTTCTCTAGATAAACCTCTAGAGAATTTTCCTACAGAATATCCTCCTGCATAATGTGTATCTACCATACCATTGTGGACATCAATTAGATATGCTTTTATTGCCTCTTCAGGGTTTAATCCATTCTGTTTCGATTTTGTAAAAAGGTCCCCTGTATTTACCACTTCTATTTGAACATGTTTTTTTAGATATTCTAATACGGTTGATTTACCTACTCCTTTTGCTCCACCAATAAAAATTAAATCTTTCATTTTTATTCTTTAACTCCAAAATAAACCCATCCAGAAGCATTTTTGCTTCCTTGCAAAACATCCTCATCTAAGTTATATAATCCAAAATTACGATTAGTGTTATAATAATGCTCGCTTCTAAAGGGGTAGAAAGAAATTGCTTTAAATCCACATGTTTGAAGAATTCCTTCTAATTCACTACCATACCTCCTCAAATGACCTCTTTCTTCATCCACCTCAGATTTATCCTGCGAAGTGTTACGATTTAAAGTAGTTAAAAATATTTTTCCAGAGGGTATAAGACTATTATACATATTTCTAAATAACGATAGATCATTGGATAAATGCTCTACTACTTCACTACATATTGCTAAATCAGCACTTTCTGCTAAAGGCGAACAGATATCCTGTTGTATATAAAGAACATCATTAAAAATTTGTTTTGGAGAAAGGTCGTAACCTTTTTTGACTTTTGCATCAATATTATGCAATAAATACCCCTCACCACAACCAATATCAATTACATTGCCAAATTTTTCTTTACCTATATGATTAAGTAAATGCATTAATCTCACATTTTTACCATAGCTTTCATTAGAAATTAATGCATTATTGAGGTAATCTATTGAATGTTTATATCCTTCTTTTAGTTGGGACCATTCTCGAAATACTGAACCCAACTCTATTGTAAATCCGATTTTACTAAGGTATTTTAATGCCTCATTTAGATTTAAATCCCCTTCCCCCAAAGGAAGGTGATCTATTTTATTTTTATAATCGTGAATATGGGTCCAATGTACTCGTTTAATATACGAAGATATCTGCTCTTCCTCTCCATTAAGGGCAAGATTTCCAATATCTAACACAATAGGCATATCCAAAAAGTCAATTTCTGCCTTTCTAACCCCCCTAACATTTTCAAGAAGTATCTCTTCTCTAAATTTTCCCATCAATTTTTTGGAAGCATTTAGATTAAGAGTATAGGGTTTTATTGGATGGCTGATTAAGTTAAGAGCATTAATGCTTTTCTTGAATTGTAAACTATATTGCAATTTTTGTTCGCAATTCTCCATACCCTCTTCTATTCTCATTAAATCTCCATGGATATTAGATTTCAAACCTTCACCTGAAAGCGCTTCTTCTATTTGGGCAGAAAATCTATTCATGTCTTCCCATAGACATATTTCCACCCCATCAAATCTACAGCTTTTTATGCCCTCCAAAGAAAATAAAAATTTGTCTAAATGTTTTTTATTTAAATCCAGGCTTGCAAATATCATTTTTGGGATTGAACCTCCATGTTTATAACCTGATCAATATGATGTTTATTACCAATGTAATCTATATGACAAGAGGTATTATGCCTAAGAAAACTTAAGTCATATTTGGATAATTCTTTATCTAACATTATTGCACCGGAAGTTGTTCTTGCGAACTTTAAGTCTGGATGCCCTATTCTTTTAAGTAAAGATTTAAATCTCGATTCATCAAAAGAAATGTTATTACATATCTTGGTTTGATCTCCATTGCATGGTAGAGGGCATACCACAAACTCTTTATTTTGCGTTTCTTTAAAAAATCCCAGGTGAGCATTATAATCTGGAACTCCAAAAGTAGATGAAACCGCACAACTAGTATATCGATACACTGGAGCAAATCCTTGATAGATCTCCATAATCTTTTCTTGTAAATCCTTTGGGAAAAATTTATTTGTAAAATTAGTTACTTCTGGAACAGGCAGTCTTCTAGCATTTATCTTAGCAATTATCTCTGGAGTCAATCTTATTCCGGACATTACTACTCCATCAACTAAATGGCCTATTGCATCTCTAGCTTTTTTGAACTGATCTTCTTCCAACCATTCTTTAGCTATCGGCCTAAGATACTGAAGGGTTTTAATTTTTCTATCTTTTAGCTCTTTAACAAGTTCTATCCTTTTATTTAGTGGGCCCCTCTCAATTTCCACATTATCATATCCTGCATAGGAGACCATAACAATAGGTCTTAGATACTTCAAATCTGCTATAACATCCAAAGTATCCGTGTCTGCAAAGGTTCTTGTAATTAAGCCGATAATATTTGTAAATTTTCTTTTATCTAGAAGACTTAAGGTATTTTCAAGGTCACGAGTATTTTGAGGCAAAAAAGGGTCTGTAAAATTATAAAGAACTATGGGGGTTCTGGAAGTAATTCTGGGATTGATCATTATCTCGGTTACTATATCTTCTGGAGTGCATAGTTCTCCTTCTATTTTTACCTTATGCACCTTCCTATATTGTGACATATCAAAAAATTTATCTTTATGTTGTATGCAATAAACACAATCCCATGGACATCCATAACTCGGATTTATAGCCATCCAGCTTTTCATTTGTGTAGAAATCTGAAAATCATTAGAATAAGCATAAGATTTTTCAGTATTTTCGGCATTTACTTGCATAAAATTACATATATCTCCCATGTGAAAGTAATACGTCTATAACCTTTTAAATCTTTTCTTTTAATAATTATTAAGTGGTAACAAACAAGAGATAATTAATATTTCCAACCAATCCATTTGTTAAATTCTCTAGTAAAATTCTCTCTTTCTTCTGGAAAATATAGCAAGGTTACTCTTTGAATTTTAGGATCATAATAAATTATTCTGCCAAATGAAACTTGTTTTGTGTCTGTTTCACCATTCCAGCTTACAGTTATAGGAAATCCTTTATCTCTCAGCTCTAAATTCCATGTCGGGTCTATTTTTATACATTTGTCATTTACTTTAACTTCTAATAAATGATGTTTTTGTTTTGTCCCAGATTTTTTTAATATTTTTAAGATATATCCAGGGAGAGGTAAGTCAGTCCAATCAAAAATAGCGTCAAGCTCCTTAGTCTTATACCCTAAAGACTCAAAGGATCTTTTTAATAAGTCTCTTTTCTGTCTGCAATTAGCATAGGGAATATTGGTACTCACCCCATTTCCGTCTATGAGTTCTGCTCTACATTTGTAAGGTATTGCTTGAACAAAAGTAAAAGCATGGACTAGTTGTTTAACCATGTTAATTTTTAATAAAGTCCATATAAA
The DNA here is from genome assembly GCA_018901675.1 of Nanobdellota archaeon. Lineage (GTDB taxonomy): Archaea > Nanobdellota > Nanobdellia > Pacearchaeales > GW2011-AR1 > JAHIEH01. The sequence goes on along the minus strand of JAHIEH010000067.1, from coordinate 16,906 downwards.
AACATTATTCTTTTAATTTATATCAAACAGAAACAAATATCCTTAAACTCTCTCACACCACTCACCGAAAGGAATAAAACATGTTTTAGCAGAAGTATAAATTTTTAAGGTTGGGGTTTATTCTATTTATGTAAGATCATGGCAACATACTCAAATTCAAGAATAAACACTTTTGAAACATGCCCGTATCAGTATAAGCTTCATTATATAGATAAAATTAAACCTGAAATAGAGACTACAATTGAAGCTTTTATGGGTGATTTAGTGCATCAAACCCTGGAAAAGCTATACAAGGATAAGAAATTTAAGAAAAGGGTTGAAAAGAAAATTCTAATAAAATTTTACAGGGATTTATGGGAAAAAGAGTATTCTGATGACATTTTAATTGCTAAAGAAGATGAAGGGCTTAAAGCTGATAATTACAGGAAAATGGGGGAGAAATATATTTCCGATTATTATGATTCTCATAAAGATGATGACATGACAATTCTTGGATTAGAAACTCAAGACAGGTTGACTTTGCCTGATGGAAATTCCTGGCATGTAAGGATAGACAAGTTAGGATGCAAAGGAGATACTTATTTTGTCTGTGATTATAAGACAAATGCAAGAATAAAGCTGCAAGAAGAAGCTGATTCAGACAGGCAATTAGCAATGTATTCTATATGGGTTAAAGATAAATTCAAGGATGCTAAAAAAGTTATCTTAAAATGGCATATGCTTGCTTTTGATAAAGAGATAACCAGCGAGAGAACAAACGAACAGCTTAAGGAATTGCAGCAAGAGGTTATGGAAACTATCCAGGAAATAGAAGAAGCAACTAAAGAGAATGATTTTCCTACAAACACTACAAAATTATGCGATTGGTGTGGTTATAAATCAGAGTGCCCGAGTTTCAAGCATCTTGCAGAAATAGAAGAAAAACCAGTTGAAGAATTTAAAGAAGATCAAGGAGTGAAATTTGTTGATGAGTTTGCAGAGGTTAAAGCTAAGCTTTCTGAACTAGAAGAAACACAAGATGAATTAAGAACCAAGTTAATTGGGTTTGCCAAGCAAAAAGGAATTGATGTTATTTATGGGAGCAATGCAAAAGCATCTGTTAAGGAGTTTGACAAAATTGTTATGCCTGAGGGAAAAGACAAAGAAGCTTTCATAAAGCTGATGAAAGACAAAGGTATCTATGAGGAATGCTCAATGGTTTGCTATCCAAAGCTTAACAGCAAAGTTCTCAGGGGAGAAATTGAGGATGAAATTAAAGATAAGGTTAAGATAGAGAAAGATTGGAGAATTAGTCTGAGCAAGAGAAGGGATATTGAAGATGAATAAAAAAGATAATAATATCGAAGAATTGATAGAGAATAAAGAAATTGTAGAAAAAGTAGTGGAAGTTATTCCAAAGTGTGATAAAAATAAAGACTATCTTGCTTTTCCTATAGAAGTTTTACCCAAATCTTTTAAAAAATTAACATCCAAGGAAAAGACATTTATTAGACAAGTAATAACAAAGACACAATTTCCTGGCATGAAAAGATTCTTTAATGATGAAATAAAGATAGTTTTAAGTTGCTATCTCGGAGACTTATCTGCTAATATTTTGGATATTTCAGAAAGCGTGATTTCTATTTTAGATAAAATAACTTTCAATAACTCAAATCAAATAAAAGAGCTGAAAGTAGAGATAATTGATGCTAAAAAAGATCCATATAATGATGAGCGGCCTTTTATAGGCGTTGTTGTAAGGAAATGGGGGGTTTAGAAGATGAGTGAAGAAGAGATACTTAACGAGATAATAAAAGATATAATAAGAAAAATAGAATCTCATAGAGGCATATCTGAGTTTATAAAAAATATTTCTAAATTTGAGGGATGGTTAAAAGTAGAAATAGTAGATTCTGCAATTAAGTTGGGTTGTACTGAAGTAATTCCTGAAAAAGAAAGAATTGATATAACCTTTAAACACAAATCTCTTAGTTATGCGATTGAGTTAAAGACAATAAATACAAATTATCAACAGGATTATACTAGAAAAATTAGACCAATTACAAAGAATATAGATGGAATAATAAAAGATATTCATGATTTAAGAAAGAATAATGATTATGACTCCAAATATGTATTATTTATCGTATTTCCTTTAGATTTAGAATCAAATAAAAATTTATGGGAAAATCATTTAAATAAAATTACTAATTTAACTCAATTACAGAGTTTTAGACTAAATTTTTTAGAGAATCATAAGGGAATGTTATATCTTGGGGAAGTAAAATGAAACTAATAAATTTTGATGTAAAGAAATTTAATAATTTGAAAGATAAAAAATGGATGCTTGGAAATAATATTTTATATAAAATGTGTTCAGATTATCCATCACATACAGATCCTGAAGAAATCCGTGCAAAAATATTGCTTATTGGAAGGTCTTATGCCGCATCAATTGAAAGGAGATCTAAAATAAACAAAAAGCATATCAATGATGATTTTTATGATTATGTTGTTAAAGAGTTTATAAAATTCAATAGTAAAAATAAATTTGATGAAAAATTAAGCAAGCTGAAAAATAAAGAATTTAACGAAAAAACATTAAAAGACATCTTAATCCTCCACAAAGAACTCACAAAATTTTTCAAAGAATTAACAGGAAAAGAAAAGAGGTCATTAGCTTCTAAATACCTGCATTTTCACGTGCCAATTTTCCCAATATATGACTCTAGAGCAAACAGCTCTATAAACAAGATAGTGGTTGGAAGAGTAGAGGATGCTGATTTTTTATGTGATGAAAAATATTTTAAATTCTGCAATAAAATCCTTTTTCTTTACAACTATATTAAAAATAACTCTCGAAAAGCTCCGACTTTAAGGGAGATTGACACATTTTTGATTAAAAATGCTAATGATAGGTTAAATAAAAAGAAAGTAGGCAAAAGATAAAAATGGTAGCGTATAAACATTTCTCGATTTACTAGATGGAGGGGGATAATCTATAGGACATGTTAAATAATCTCTACTTGTTCAAGGAGTTTCTTCCTTTTTTTCTTTAGTTTTTCTGGAAGATTTAAAAAATTATCCTCATTAAGAACACTCTCTCCTGTTTTTAATTCAAGCTCTTTTCTTGCATTTCCAGCAACTTCTCCACCTTGTCTGGCTGCAATTTTATTTTCTCCAAAACCCTGAGTATCTTTTGTTTTAGTAATTCTAGTAGTTGCTGCCTCTCCAAGCATACTAAAAATTAATTCTAAATCATCCATATGATCTCTTAAATTTTCTCTTTTTAGTTTCTTAAAATTCTTATACTCTTCAACTGTTTTTCCAAAAGTTGCTTTGCTTATTTCATTTGTTAAGATTGCGAACTCTTTCTCTTCTTTTATCTTTCTATTCTTCCACTCGTCTGTCAGCTCCTGCCTTATAGCAATTCCTCTTAATCTTTTTTCAATCCAGTCTTTAGAATATCCTTTTTGCTCATAAAGATTTTTCATTCTTTCTTGTGCAAGTTCTGGGTTTTCAATTTCCTGCACTCTTTCATAACCAACTTTTGCAAGCCATCTTTTAAACGGCTCTGCCTTTTTTGAAGGAATTGATTGAATTATTCTGAATATACCTTCTGTGTCTGCGCAATCTGTTTCGTACTCTTTCCCGTCTCCTGATTTGAGCTTCAGTTGTCGACAAAATGTCGATAGCTCAATTTCTGAAGATTCTTTCTCTCTTACTTTTAACCTATACCAATAATCTTTTGGGTCAACACTATCAGTCAAAACCCGGATAATATCAACAACTGAAAAGAACCATTTATCACCAACAAGTTTTCTTCTTATAGCTTTTCCATTAAAAATAGCTATATGTGTATTTTCGCCTTCTTGTTCATCTTTTTGATTCTCTTTCTTTTCATCTCCCATGGTTTATCAAAGATAAAGAAGTTTAAAAGAGTTTTGGGAAGAGATTGTTAAGTGTGATAATTTACAGGGCATGTTATATATCTAAGATTAAGGGAGGGGGTTACAAAAAGGTTATTAAAAGAGAGGAGGTTTGGGGAAGAGAGGAGGTATTGAAGATGAATAACAAAACCAATCCAAAGATTATGGCAATAATTTATTCTGATAAAAGAAATTTTTTAATTCTAAGAACAAACCCTAAATGGCTTAAAGTAGATATTTGGTTTGTTGTTACTGGAAGTGTTGAGAAGAATGAAAGTGAAGAGAAAGCAATAAGAAGAGAAGTAAAAGAAGAAACAGGATTAGAGATATTAGAAATTAAAAAAACAGATTATCTTGGGGAATATGAATGGCCAAAGAATTCTGGCAAGATGCACAAAGAAAGAGCATTTCTTATCAAAGTTAAAGAAGCGATACCTAAGCTAAGCGGAGAGCATACAGAGTTTAGGTGGCTTTCCAAGGAAAAGTTTATAGAGCAAATTGATTGGGATGAAAGTATAGATAGCAAGGAAAAATTGGTCAGTATTTTAGGGGATGTTAGTTTGAGCAATAGGGGAGATATTGAAGATGAATAAGAAACCATATAGTTAATTTCCATTTAACATATGTTTATAAAGAGTTATTAAATTACAAAGAAAGGTTTATAAACTCTCAAAGACAATAGAAATCATGGAAAAAACAAAATTATATGAACTTTTGAATGAACAACAAGAACTATTCAATAAGGAAGAAGAGTTAATAGAAAGAGAAATATCCTTAGAGCCTTATTTAAGAGGAAATGAAATTGTAATCATAAGTGGCATAAGAAGATGCGGAAAAAGCACCCTCTTAAAGATTATTTCCAATAAAATCAATAAAAAAAAGATTTACATAAACTTTGATGATGTCAGATTTACAGACTTTAAGATTGAAAATTTTCAGGATATAGAAGACTTTGCTAAAGAATTGCATAGCATTGGGTCTGAGGTTGTGTTTTTTTTTGATGAAATTCAAAACATTCCTTCTTGGGAAAGATGGGTTAATAACCTCTTTGCCAAAAAAATAAAAGTTTTTGTAACCGGCTCAAATTCAAGTTTATTAAGTTCAGAAATCTCAACATTTTTAACAGGAAGAAATAAAGTTCTAAGACTATACCCTTTTTCATTTAAAGAATTTTTAAGGTTTAAAAACATTCAAGAAAATCCAAAAACTTCTAATGAAAGAATAATTTTGATGGGCGCCTTTGAAGAGTATTTTGAAAAGGGGGGCTTCCCTTTAGTAATAAAGAACAATGATTTGGAATTGTCCAAACAATATTTTGAAGACATACTTAATAAGGATATAATTCAAAGATATCACATTAAAAAAACAAAGGAGATTAAAGATCTTATCTTATATCTTTTTTCAAATGTGGGCAAAGTTTATTCTTATTCTACTTTAAAGATAATTTCTGGAATAAAGAGTTTAAGCATGATAAAAAATTACATTGAATATATGAAGGGGGTTTTTCTCGCTTCAACTATCAATAGATTTGATTATTCATTAAAAAAACAACAGGTTTCTTCATCTAAATTTTATGTTTTAGACAATAGCTTTCTTAAAACAGTCGCATTTAACTTTATAGAAAATAGGGGGCAAAGACTAGAAAATTTAGTTTTTATAGAATTGTTAAAAGAAGGTTTCGAAGTTTATTATCATTTAGGCAAAAAAGAATGTGATTTTATTGTTAAAAAAGGGCTAAAAATAACTCAGGCAATTCAGGTTTGTCTAAATTTAGAGAGCCCTATGACAAAAAAGAGAGAAATCGAAGGTCTTTTGGAAGCTATGCAGAAATATACTCTTAAAGAAGGGATTATTCTTACATTAGATAAAGAAGGCGAAGAAAATATAAATGGCAAGAAGATAATTATAAAGCCTGTTTGGAAATGGCTTTTAGCGATGAATTCCGCAAGGAGTATAAAATGAGTGTAAGCTTGAGCAAAAGGGAGAAATTGAAGATGACAAAAAGAAATAAGAAACAAAAAACAACCAAAACGACAAAAACAGCTAAAGCAATTAAACCAGCTAAAAAATGCAAGCTTTGCAATAAAGAAGCAACATTTTTCCATAGCGGTTGCTGCTGCGCTCATTTTGAAGGAAAAATCATTAATGGCAAGAGATGCATTGTTTGCGAAGTTTGCGGTAAGTTTATGGGTGAGGTGAGGGGGAGGGGGGAAGAAAGAGAGGAAGGAGAGGGAAGTTGTAAGATGAAAACATTCGTAAAAACCACAAAATTTAAATATGACTAAAAAGATATATTATTATATCTAAAAAGATATAAATAAAAATGCTAACAAAAACACAAATCGAAATAATGAAAATCTTTGTTTCAAGAATAGATAAAAAATTTAGTATAAATGAAGTTGCTGGAGTTTTGAAAAAACCTTATGCACTAATTCATAGGTCAATGCAGGAGCTAATAAAAGACAGGTTTATTCTGTCAGATGAGAAAAAACTCCTCTCTCTTAACTATAAAGAAAATATCGCAGAACTCTCATATGCAGAATCATTAAGAACTAAAAATTCTATAGCAAAAGAAAAATCTGTTTCTTTATTCATCAAAGACTGCTTAAAAGAAATAAATGAAGATTTTTTTATATTTTTAATTTTTGGCTCTTTTGCAGAAAAAAAGAAATTTAATGATTTAGATATGATAATAATCTTAGACAAACAAAATAAAGTTGAACAAATTGAAGGAATAATCAAAAATATTGCCTCCAATTTTTCTTTTAAATTAGACTTAAATGTTTTAGGAAAAGAAAGTGCCTACGAAATGTTTTCAAAAAGAGAACAAATAAACATTTTAAATGAATCCTTAAATAAACATTTGATAGTTTTTGGAGGGGAAAACTATTATAAAATTTTGTCAAATGCTAGAAGATAAAAAAATAGAAATTGCAAAAGAAATATACTCAAAACTTCCCAAATGGAATCTTGCAAATTCTACTTTGACTAATTATTTTAATAAGAATCCTCTAAATAATAACAAAGAAGTAATATTGATGAAAGTAATTCTTATAGACTCTTTATACAAAACTAATCTCAAGGATCAGATTGCAGTGGCAGAACATATTACAAAGATCGAAAAACTTGATGAAATGTTAAAACAAGGTTCTCCTCATGCAGTAGATAAAATATCTAAATGTATAGGCAAAAATCTGCTGTCTTTTGCAAGTAAATTCTGTCATTTTCATAATAAAATAAGGTATCCATTATATGATAAGTATGTCTGCATTGCACTAAGTAAACTAATTGGATGGAAAGACACCAGAACTTATCAAAACTTCTTGGATGGAATTGAAAGGTTTAGAAAGGAAAATTCTCTTATTGGTGTATCTTTTGAAGATTTAGATAAATTTTTATGGCTTTATGGCTTGTTAATAACGTTAAATTCTGGAAAAAAAGATATAAATAAGGAAATCTATTCATTTTACATGGATAATAAAGCTAAATTTGAGAAATTACTGGGGTGAAGATTTGGAAAAGTGAATGGAGATGAGAAGGAAGAATAGGTTTTTATATAAGAGACTTCTAATAAAAATAAATGATAAATAAAGAAGAAGCTAAAGAAAAACTTAGGGAATTAGTCAAACAATTTTCAGAAGGACAGAAATATTGGGAGTCTAAACCAGAAGAAGATATTAAACATCAATTTATAGAACCATTATTTGAAGAGATATTAGGTTGGGATAGAAAAGAGGTTCAAAAAGAACCAAGAGTTTTGAAAGGTAGGGCAGATTATATTTTAAAAATTGCTAATCAAGAAGTTTTAGTTATTGAAGCTAAAAAGACTAATGTGCTCTTAGACGAAGATGCAGGTAAACAAGCAGTTTCTTATGCATATCATAGAAAAATAAAATTTGCTGTCTTGACAAATTTTAAAGATATTAGGGTTTATCATGCTCTTTCAAATATAAAGAATATAGATAAGAATCTTTTACGCCACAATAATGATTACTTCAGAATAAATTTTAAGGAATTTATTGATAAATTCGATACTCTTTGGCTTCTTTCTAGAGAAAGTTTTGAAAAAAAAGAGATAAACAATCTTCTTTCGACAAAAGATGAAAAGTTAAGTAAACCAATCGATGAATCACTTTTACAGGATTTATTAAAAATAAGAGAATGGCTCTCTAAAGAAATAAAACAGAAGAAGAATTATTTAGAGAAAGAAAAAATTGATGAGATAGTCCAGATATTTATTGATAGATTAATTTTTATAAGGTCTGTTGAAGACAGAGGATTAGAAGCACTATATTATCTAAAAAGTCTTGAAGCGGATGTCAGACAACAAATAACTAAATTACAGCTTTTTCCATATTTACTAGAAAAATTCGTTTACTTTAATCAAAAGTACGATTCTAAGTTATTTGAGCAGGGATTGTTAGAGAAAGAAGGAACGTTCTCTGATGATGTTCTAAGAAAAGTTATATTGGCTTTGTATTTTGGTGTAGAAGGAAATCAGGACAAATATATGTTTGATATAATTCCTGGAGATTTATTTGGAAGTATTTATGAACAATATCTTGGGACAATCTTGGAGGGGACAGAAAAAAGAGTAAAACTTGATGATAAGACTGGAAAAAGAAAAAAAATGGGGATTTATTATACTCCTTCTTATATTGTGGATTATATTATCAAGAATACTGTTGGAGAATATTTAAAGAATAAGTCCTTAGATGAAATACTTCAAGTTAAAATCGTTGATCCTACTTGTGGGAGTGGAAGTTTTTTAATAAGAGCCTTTCAAGAAGTTATCAACAAAATTGAAGAACTTTTGAAGAATGGTAATAAATCTGAAAAATGGAGTACTTTTAAGGGTTATAATCAAAGATTGAATCTGTCTCAAAAAATAACCATATTAACAAATTGTATTTATGGGGTGGATTTAGATGAAAAAGCAGTAGAGCTTGCACGATTGAATTTACTTTTAAAAGTTTTAGAAGAGGAAGACCAAGATACGAAAATTTCCAAGCTTCCTAATTTAACAAATGTAAAATGTGGAAACTCGTTGATTGATGACATAAAAGTTTCTGATCATGCTTTTAATTGGAATGCCCAATTTCCAGAGGTTTTCAAACAAGGTGGTTTTGACATTGTGATTGGTAATCCGCCCTATTTTAAGATTCTTGAAGGAGATCCGATAAAAAATACCTCAGATTTTAAGGAGATTAAAGACGGTATGATGAATATATCTGCAGTCTTTATTCATAAAGGACTGAAATTAATTAAAAGGGATGGTTTTATGGGAATGATCGTCCCTAAAATGTTAGCATTTACTGAATCTTGGAGTAAGGTTAGAAAAGAAATCTTGGAAAAAACCAGTTTTAAAACTGTCGTAGATGCTGGTAAAGCATTTGAGGAGGTATTACTGGAACAAGTGATATTTTGTACCAAAAACGAATTTAAACCCAAAAATAAGATAATCATTGGTGAAATCAAAGATATGCGAGAGATTTTAGAAACTGCCCAAATAGAACAAGAAATATGCATTAAAGATAACAAGATTTATCTTGAGTCTAATGAAAAAGCTTATGGAATTAAACGTAAATTAGAAACTCAGGGTAAACGTTTAGGGGATGTTACACATATCTTTTTAGGTTTAGGAATTCAAGGAATGGATAATTTTATTGAGGAAAAAAAGAAGGATTATCTTAAGGTTTTGAGGGGAAATGATATCCAAAGATGGTTTATACGTGGTTGTAAGTATTATAATCCTCAAGATAAAGAGATGCAGAAGTATAAAAAAGAGATGCAGAAGTTTTATCAACCACACATTGTTGCTCAAAGAATAGTCGCGCATATTAAAGATCATATAAAATTAACCGTAGCATTTGATAGAGAAGGTTTATTCTCATTTAATACTGTGACGAATATATTGGTCTCAGATAAAAAATATTCAGAAGAATTTATTGTAGCTTTACTTAACTCTAGTTTGATTCAGTATTACACTTACAAATTTATTTATCAAAATGCTATAAGATCTATGGATTTTTATGAAGCATATGCAAAGCAAATCCCTATTCCTAAAGAACTCTCTGAAAAACAACAACAAAAGATAACCTCTTCAGTAAACCAAATGTTAGACCTCCAGAAAAAGTATCATGATGAAAAAATATCAGGGAATGAAAAAGAAAGGTTAAAACAGCAAATTGATAATGTTAACTACGAGATAAATCAAGAAGTCTATAAATTATATGGCTTAACCCCCGAAGAAATAGAAATTGTTGAAGAAAGTATTAAATAAAAAATATCACTCTACAACGTATATTTTTAAATAGTTTAATTCCAAATAGATTATAAAAGAGAGGTGATCGGAGATTCATCTCTCTGATTACTTCTAAAGTATGTAAGGTTAAGTTTATACTAAAAACTAAAAATAAAAGAAATGAAACTAAGCCCCTCTTTTTACCAATAAAAAAAGAACGTGGTAACAGTTTATATATCTTTTGTTAAAAGCTTAGAGGAGGTAAAAATGACACAAAAATTACTCGGGGCAACAGGTATTGTGGGGGTTTTGATATTAGCAGGAATAATTTTAGCTAATACAGGCATAAACCAAGACGCATCTCAATTAGCTATTAAGTCGGGTATAACTCTTGGAATAATTTTCGGAGGATTAGGAGTTATCGGTATTTTAGTAACTCTATCTAAAAGGGTATTTTAGGTATTGATGGATTAAAGTTGTTATTTTTTAAGGTGATGTTTTTATTATTTAGCACCTTTCCCGATAAAATTAATTCCCTCACCCCTTCTTACACCTGCAACTCGCTCTCCCCCCAGAACTATACTGCCTTTTACTCCTCTCCTATAAAAATTTATCCCCCTTTCCCCTCTTCCCACCCTCAAACCCCCTTCCCTAAACCTTCTTACACCTGCAACTCCCTCTCCAACTCCTCCTTCTCTCCCTTTCCATTTCCAGACTCATCAATCACACGAATTCACAGAAAAGTTTAAAAACTCTATTGTATACACTTATACAATGGAAAATGTATTACATTACCCCCAATTAGACTCAATTTTAATGGTAGAAAAGATAATTCAAGAGACAAAAGATTACCCCACAAGAATGGAATTATGGAAATCTCTTCCAAAAAAAATGCAATATCAAACATTTAAGCTAATTTTAAACTACTTGGAAAAGTCCAATAAAATAATTTTTGATGAAGATAAAATTGTCTGGATTTTCCCTAACAATAAAAAATTAAATGAATTAATCCAGGGAGCGGTAAGCATTTAATGGAAAAGGAATTTATAGTTCAGTTATCTTCTGAATTATTTAAATCTAAAACAGATATAGAATCAGAATTATTAAAAGGAAACAAAACAAATGAAAAATTCTACTTTCTTATTTTAAAAGCAATCCAATTCTTAAAAGAAAAAAGAACAGGACTACCAATTTCAAAAAAACTTCCTATTTACAATTACTATGAAAAGAAGTATGGTGTAACAAATCTATTTATGATTAAATTAACAAGAGGATCAAGAGGATTTTACACTGTTGTTTCTGGAGGAGAATTTAAAGTCCTTCAAATTATCTTGGAAGTTGAAGAAGACCATAGCGATTACGAGAAAAAAGGGCATTATTAAAATTCTCCCTCTCTTCCTCCTCCCCTTCTCCCCCTCTCCCTCTCTCCCCCCAGAACTATACTGCCTACAACCCCCCAAAAATTATAAATACTTTCCAGCCCTCAAGAGTATAGGGATACTTAAGGTCTGGTCCGAGCGAAAGCGATAGGACCTTGCTTAAGCTTCGGGGGCATTAATTTGTCCCGATTCTGAACCTTTACAAGACTCACTTAACTGTTTTTCTGATTACCGTCTTACTCTTTCTGAAATCCCCCTTATCACGAAGTTCACATTGCAAACACTTTTTTAAAGACCATTGTTCTATACTATCTGTATAGATTATTGCATATTTACTATAGTAATATTTAAATACATCTCTTTTGTCCATAGAGTATGAAAAAGAGTGTGAATCCTAATGGCAGATTTAAATGAAAGAAAAACCCCGGAAGAGATTAAGCAAAGGATACTTGAAGCTTTAAACAATAAACCGCTTAATGCTCAAGAGATAAGCAAAGCAATAAATTCTAATTGGTCTACTGTTAAGAATTATATAGATGAACTTATTGGAGAAAAAAAGATAAAAGAGATTGTTTTCGGAGAGAAAAACATAATCTATCAAAAGATAACTGGAGATACCTATTATAATCTCCCTATTGAAGAAGATCAAAGACAAATGCTTAAATTTATTTTTTATAATGCAATTAAGATTCATAAAGAAATACTCGGAAAACCTATCAGAAGAACTGATTTGGCTAAACTAACTTATCATATTAATTCTGAATTAAAACTAAATCTTCCAATTGTTTGGTATATTCATGGACCAATGCCTTTGATGATTATTGATCTGCAAAAAGATTATTCCCCGGGGTATATGCCTAAAAACTCTGAGAAAATCAAAGAGCATATAATGAACTGGATAAAAGAAAGAAGAAGAGAGAAGGTTAGAGAATTAAGGGTTGAATGCTACCAAAATAGCAAGAATGAGTTATATATTCTAAAAGAAAAGATTTATACCGGGTTAGAGACCCAGAAATATGATTTGATTCCAGATCTTTTTTTTGAGTTTCTCACTGCAACACTTTCTTATGATAAAAATTTTGAAGAGATAATAAGCGAGTTTTATGGGATAATATCCGGGGCGAATTATCTTAAACTTTTTGATAATCCTCAGTTTCAGAATAAATTTCTACTGTCTTTTGATTCTTTATGGAAATACATTGCTTCAAAGATGTTAATAGACTCATTAATAAAATTGGGTTATCCAAAAGATGAAATAGGAATTTTGCTTGGCCAGGTAATTGAGACAAAAAGCCATTTAGCGAGTGAAAATATAAGCGAATTAAGAGAATTTTATTTAGAACATCTGCCGGAGAAGATTTCTCCTCCAAACATCACTGAAATTGATAAAGAAGCAAGAAAAGTAGTAGATCAATGGCTGGATAGCGAGGTTTGGAGAGAATAAAGATGGATTCTTTTTTAGACAGCATGATTATTGTAAAATATATAGAGTATAATTATATAGAAGAGCAACTTCGGAAAAAGTGCTTTGAGTACATAAAATCTTCAAACACTAAAATATTGATTTCTTTTATAGTTAAGGAAGAGTTACGCAGAGTTATTCTTCAAAGAAAAAAGATGTATGAATGTGTTTTAAGAAAAATAAAAAACCCTACTTATGAAATAGACTATACAAAAACTAATTTCTTAAATAAAGGAGACGCTATTTTCGCCCAAAATATATATTCAAAGCTTAAAGAGAAAAATATTATTAAGCTAAAAAAAGAATTTGATTCTGAAATTGATTTTTTAAATGTCTCGGTAGCTTTATTTTTAAAAAATAAAGTAAATGAAATAAGTATAAAAAAATCAGATTTAGATCACTTTATTCTTTCAATTGTTCATGAATTTATTGTGGATTTTGCAGATTGTAGAGTCTTAACCAGCGCAATGCAAATGCAACAGAATAGAGATATTTTCTTCTTTGTAACTGCTGATAAACATATAGACTCTGGAAGCTACGACTTTGTAGAGAATGATTTAAGATTAAAGAACCATAAGAAGCCAAAATTAAAGAATTTATTATTTGAAAATTAATGCTCTTTTTTCTTCTTTATTTTTATTTCTCCCTTGTTTACTTCTGCTTCAAGTTCATATCCTTCTAAACCCGATTCTTTAACATACATGGGGGGAATAATAACTGCGTACTTGTAATATTTCTTATTTTTTCTCTTATTTGAAAGTTGTTTCTGAATTTTCATACAGTTAATGCTAGAGGAACAGCTTTTTTATACTTGTCGGAACCTACTACTTTAAAGTTACTATGTCGGTACCTACATATTTATAAATCTAGTTTTCTTATCTAACTAATGAAAAATAAATTTGTTGGAGTGGGTTGGAAAAGCAAAATTATTTTCAAAAGAGCAACAGCATATATTTCAATTAATAAGCTGATAGTTGATGGATGTTGCCTTGAAAAGGGTCAGGAACTTTTCTCTTACCTTGCTGAAGATGAGAAAGGAAGACAGATTATAGTTACCTATCTTGACAGAAAAAAGAAGAGCTGAAGTTTTTGTGGGTGCAAAAACTTACACATTGATTATTTAAGTTTAATTAATTTTAAGTTTTTAAGGAGATGAAAATGAATATAGGCGAAGCATTAAGTTTATTAAAAAAAGAAAAAAATAGGTTAGTCAGATTAATTAACCTAAGAAAAGAAAATGTTTATATCGAAGAAGGAAAGAAATCAGAATTTGATCCCAAAAAACTTACAGAAGAAATAAATTTTAAAATTGATGAGATAAGAAAATTAAAAATAAAGATTGCAAAAACGAATCTTGATTCTGGAATTTCAGGAGAAAAGATTAATTTGGCAGAAGCCATAATCAAAGTAGGGGATATTAGGAGTAAAATTGCTCAATTAAATACTCTATTTGAAAGAAAAAGAAGTTCTTGGTATTCTGAAAAAGAAACAAAGACACTTATTAGTCAATTAGATGAATCTGAAATAGAAGACGACATTGAAAAACTTGAGAATGAAAAATCAAATTTAGATAATAGGATACAATTAGCTAATTGGAATACTAAACTCTTGGAATAATCATATTCACATAGCTATGTGGGGTCAGTAGGTAAGAGTGAATTAGAATAACTTCCTTTATTGGAAATTACAAAATAAAATTTTGTGTTGTGCTGTGAAGATTTAATGATTAAGATTAAAGATAATCCCTCAAGGATTACAGATTAAAGATCATTATCTAATCCTTTTCCTATTGACCTTTTATGTCAAGAATGCTCATCTGCATCCTAAAGGATGCGGTTTTCGCAAGCATTCTTGAGCATCCAAAAGTCCAAACAAACCACACACTTTAGTGGGGGGTAATACTTAAGGACTTTTTGATATTAAAATGACACCAAAAGAAGCCAAAATAAAATACGGAAGAAAAATGTTTAATAAAATGCAAAGAAGTGGAGAATTGAATGGAATAACTGTTTGCTTAAATAAAAAAGGGGGAAATAGATATTCCTTCAAGAGACTTAGAGAGCGCTTATAATATCATCACAAAGGGGGGGAGCAAAATAGAATGGGATTAAAAAGTACAATAAGGCATAAAATTGTTAATAGAAAAAGAAGACCATTATGCGATTATGAGGGAAAATGTAAAAATCTTGCATATAAGGAAGTTTATCCCTTCTTACTTGAAAAGAAACATGAAGACAGGGGTTGGAGTTATTTATGTAGAAAACATTTTAAACAGGAACTAAAAAGATTAAGGGGAAAATTGCCTTGTTCTTCTGTTGATTAATTTGAGCTTTCTTTCCAACTCCACCACCTCTCTCCCCCAATAATCACACTATCCAAAACCTTTATCCCCAATTCCTCTCCCGCTTTCACCAATTTTTCTGTTATATCTAAATCCTCCCCACTTGGCTCAGGATCCCCACTTGGATGGTTATGTATTAAAATTATCTTTGATGCAGAGTTTTTTATCGCAGGCTTAAAAACTTCTCTGGGATGCAAGATTGAAGCATCAAGAATTCCTTTGCTTACTAGATGCTCCCCAATTATATTGTTTTGATTATTCAGCATTAATACATAAAAATGCTCTTGCTTTTCATCTTTCAGCCTTTCATGAAAATAATCAAAAACATCTTTTGCACATGTTATTTTCTTAACAGGCTTTTTTGCCTGATTCGTCCTTTTTTGAAGCTCTGCAATGGTTAGTATTTGCATCGCCTTACTTGGACCAATTCCTTTTATTTCCTGCAGTTCTTTTAATGAACATTCAAACAACTTATCTAAGCCATATTCAGCAATAAGTCGATTAGACATATCTACTACATTCTCCCCTTTGCTTCCTGTTCTCAATATTATCGCGAATAACTCCGCATCACTTAATACTTCTGGCCCATATTTCAGAAACCTTTCTCTAGGTTTAGAAGAGTCCGGTAGATCTTTGATTTTCATAAGTAATATAAAGAGGGGGCATATTATAAAGTTTATTAGCGTGGGGAGATAAAACTAAAGAAAAAATGAGAGAACATCTTAAATTAATTGCTATGTTAATCCTATTTGGTATTCTCTTTTGTTTAATTCTTATCCCTTTTTCATCTTATGTTCATGAAAAACTTGGCCATGTAGAAACAGCGGAGAAATATGGGGTTAATATAACTTATTCTCTAAACATCCCAAGAAATTTTGAAGATATGTTCAATCAATTAGGAAAAGCAAACCCTGCTTCTAAAAAAGATTGTGAGGCATTCAATTCTTTATCTTTAGAAAATAAGAAAAAAATAACTTATGCAGGAATTAAAGCAGAGCTTTTATTTTTTCTACCATTAATTATAATCTCATTATTTTTAACATATTTCTCTTACAAAAGAAAAGGGGTTAATCTATTAACAGAATTATTGATTTCAATACTCATTGTTTCTTGTTCCATACTCTTAATGAGTTTACTAAAAAATGTCTATAATTCAAATCCAATAGCAGATTGGAACGTTCTTTTCCTTAATTGTTCAAACTTTTCTTAAAACTCCCCATTCAATAAGAATCAACGCCCTACGTGCGTTCTGCATTTCTTAATTGGTATGCTTAGAATAGTGAAATTCAAAACGCCCGCACCGAGAGTCGAACTCGGATTGCCACCGTGACAGGGTAGTGTCATAGCCGTTAGACCATGCGAGCTTAATATATCATCATAAAATTTGTTTTTAAACTTTGCCTATAACACCTGCTTTTTATGCCTGGGCAACAAACCATCAGAGCATTTCATACCTCTTAAAAAGAAACAAGATTTATAGAATCTATTGAAGGAGATCAAATTCATATTTTCTGACTTTATCTCTCTTGACTAAACGATGATTATCTTGACAAAAAGGAATAGTCTTATCTT
>JAHIEH010000066.1 GCA_018901675.1 Nanobdellota archaeon | reverse complement strand
GTGTTGGAAATACAACTAGTGAAGCTGTTGCTCACTACATCGAATCTTCCCAACCTTGGACTAATTTGTCTTAACATTTTTTATTTATTGATACCTCGGGCTTTAGCCCGAGTGTAGTTCATTTTAAATCTCCTTTGAGTTTAAAAGGCAAAAAACTTCCTGTTTTTTTCATTTTAAACTTCTCAGAGTTTTAAAGGCAAAAACCTTTTAGTTTTTTCATTTTAGCTTTCTAAACAAACACTGCTTTATTTATAAAGCTTTCGATATTTGTAGAAAGACATATAAACAATATCAAAAAGTCCTTGTGTATTACCACACACTTTGGTGTGTGTGGTTTGTTTGGACTCATCAAGAACCAAAGGTTCTTGACTGCTATCAAGAATGCAATTTTTCAGCATTCTTGAAGTTTGGATGATCCAAAATTTAAAAGCAGAAAGCTACTACCACATTCTTTAGAATGTGGTTTTAAATTTATGGACATAAAAAATAAGGCTATGCAATATTATTTTCCTAACAATCTCCTTTTTTCTTCCTTAACCCTCTTTAAAGAAGCAATTTCTTTTTCATAATATTCAGCAAGCTCTTCTTTTCCTTCATCTTCTACTCTAGATAGTTTTTCTTCATGTAATTTTATTTGTTCTTCTATTGAGTTTATCCCTTTCTCAAGCCTCTTTTTTCTATTCACCATTTCTTAACCTCTTTCTCCAGCAAACCAAGGAGTTTTTCTGCATCTGAAATCTTAATCTCCTCTTTTGTCTTCTTATCTTCTTTTATTGCTCTATAAACTCTGTATACTCCTTCATAATCTATACTTGGGATATTCTCCACTATCCACTTCTTAAAATCTTTGTTAGAATACATACTTTTCTTTAATATAGCCTTAACCATAAAAATCCCTCTCAGTCTTAATATTAAAGAGTAAACCACGCCAGTAGAAGTTAAGAGCTCGCCATCTAGCTTATCCAATTCAATAAATTCCTTATTCATTTTGATTATTCTTTTTGTTCCATCAATAAACTCTTTAAAAGAATTCTTAGAAATTTTAACTTCTCTAAGCTCTCTTAACAATTGTTGATTGAGTATCGTTTTCGCCTCAATTATCCTTGGATAAATAAGGATAGCATCCGCCTTCAATGCCTTTTCTATGCTTTCAAGAGGAGAAATAGTGATATGGTACTTGCCAGAATGAATGCTTTTATTAGTTTGGTGAGATATTGCAATTATATCTATATCTGAATCTTTTTCCTCTTCTTTTCTTGCATAACTCCCCACAAGATAAACACCAATTACATCTTCAAGATATTTATCTAAAATGTCAAAAACCTCTTTTTTAATCTGAGAAGTCCTGTCCACTAAGATTACTTTTACCTCATTTCCTTTCCATTCCCTTGGGAGAAGAACTCCGGCACTATTCCCCCACCCTATCACATTTTTTGTTAATTCCATATGTTTATACAATGTTTAAACTTTATAAGGTTTTCTGTCATCCAACTGGGAACAGGATGTCAAGAACCATACACTGAAGTGTATGACGTGTCTGGTTCTTGAGCATGCTCAAGATTTATTTTTGCTTCATCAAGAATCGAAGATTCTTGAGTGCTATCAAGATTTATAAAATCTTGAAGTCTCACGAACTAAAGTAGGGAGTTTACGCAAAAAATAAATCTTGACATATTAAACAGACTTAGAAAGATTATTAAGGAGATTTAATGGCAATCATAAAAACAGGAGTTATCTTTTTAAGAAGGATTACACAGCAGTTCTTGTTGCAGGAAGCAGATTAATACTCCCATTTACATCTGCATAAATCAAACCTTCTCTTAAAACATTTTCAAAAAACATTTTTCCATAAATAATATGCCCATAAATCTCATCCCCACTTGAACCAAGAAGCACTCTTTTTCTTTCTTTAGTTATTAAATCCAGTATATATATGTCCCGGGAAATCATAGTTCCGGTATTTAAAGTATAAGCGATTAAAGATTTGTCAAAGCTATATACAGGATATATTACTGCTTGGACAGACCAAGAACTGCTTGGACTGCTGGATTTTGTTCCCAATATGTTTGTTGTTTCTGTAGTTGTTCCTCCGGCAGTTGTTTTGGTATTATTATAAACTATATTCAAGTTTTTTTGATTATTGCTGTGTATTGCAGAATCACTGCTTGATGTTTCTATTTCTCCCATATAAATATAAGAAAAACTTGGCGAAGACAATCCAACAGAAGGATAAGTGCTCACAAAAGTCAAAATCTTGCTGTTATTTTTAGGGTCATAATAAGGATATTGATATCTTGCACTTTCACTATAA
This sequence comes from Nanobdellota archaeon, assembly GCA_018901675.1. GTDB lineage: Archaea > Nanobdellota > Nanobdellia > Pacearchaeales > GW2011-AR1 > JAHIEH01. The sequence goes on along the minus strand of JAHIEH010000066.1, from coordinate 10,702 downwards.
ATACCTCCAATTGGGCTGACATATGGGTTTGGATTTAAATAATAAGCTAATTTATTCCCTGCGATAGTATATTCATAAGTTCCTGCAATATGCTGTTCAACATATCCTTTTGAATCAATTAAAATCTTGCCTGCGTCTGAATTAAACTGAATCCTTTGGGCATCATTGTTTCCTGCACTGCCGTTTTCCCACGGCATGTCAATCAAATGCTGTTTATTGCTTCCATCTGCATTCATAATGCCAATTCCGTCTTTAAATTTATCTTTAGCATAATCACAGCTATATCCAGAATATCCTTCTTCATTTAATTTTTTGCACTGTCTTGTTTGAAAATAAATAATCTTGCTTCCATCATTACTAATCGCAGAAATCTGATAACCCCGTTCTCCAGTATAACCACTATCACAATCTCCAATTTTCTGCTCTGTTTCTGCAACCGTATCTCTTAACCATAAATCCCAGCATAATTTAGTATAATCATATTTAGAATAAACCATCTTCTTCCCATCTGCAGTAACAGAAGGATTTTTAACAGAATTATGGGCAGTTTGTTTTGCCACAGACAATAAAACATTTTCTTGAACAGAACTTGAAAAACTAGTTTGTGTTACAGGATAACTTGAAGCACTGTTTGGATTTGTTGAATAAGTAAATTCTTCCAAATTTGTAAATCCATCATTGTCATTATCTAAACCTGCATCACCTGCACTATTTGGATTAAGATGATTATCAACTTCCCATCCGTCCTCCATCCCATCATTATCAGAATCTGGATTTGTTGGGTCTGTATCATTCTCATATTCTTCTAAATTAGTCAAGCCATCATTATCAAAATCATCACCTGGCTTAACCTGTGATATTAAAGTAATATTATCAGTAAGATTTGCATCAATTATATCCTGCTCAAAACTATCTGGCAATCCATCATTATCAGTATCAGAAGGGTCATGCCCCAAAGAAGAACCAGAAGAGCCACAAACAGAATTATTATTACAACTATTCACTCCTTCACCATCAACTAAGATGCATATTCCACCAACACAAGCATAATGTTTCCCAGCAGAACCTGCATGTTGTATCTGGTAAGTATCTAAAATATTCCCTATTTTTTCTCCCCCTGATTCTGTTTTAAAGATTGGTGCAATAGAAAGCGTTTTAAGATGGGTCTTATTTAATTCAACAATATCAAACTCATTAAACATCTTTTCTTGGAGAAGGCTCAACCCCTCTTCTTTTTTTAGGGATTCTTTATTTTCTCCATCAGAGAAGATGAACATAAGCCCAGAGAGTTCTCCTGCTCCAGAAGTTCTTTTAACATTTGCAGTTATATCTCCATTATCATAAACTTTAGCTGATTTTATTTCCAAACTGACTGTAAATCCATCTAAAGAAACATTTTCAGCCCCTTCTTTGATAAGATTATAAACCACCGCCCATATAATACCAATAGCAACTAAAACTAAGAGGATTAAAATCAAAGATGTCACAACCATTGAAAGCCCTTTTTTACCCCTTTTTTGCATGAAGTACTAAAGAGTTGAATATTTATAAACATTAATCCCTTCTTTTCAGAATGCAGGACAAAATCACAAAAGAAAAACTTGAAAAATATTTTTTAATCAGCGGGAAAGCCCTGAAAATTGCAGAAAAAAATATTAATGCCAAAAGAAAAAAAGAGGCAGAGGAGATATTGAAAATGGCTGGTTGTTATTTATCCGACGCAAAATACTTCCAAAGCAAAAAAGATTTTGTAAACGCCTTCGCAGCAGTAAACTATGCCCACGGCTGGCTTGACACAGGAGCAAGATTGGGGATATTCAAAGTTAAAGATGATAAATTATTTGTAGTTAAATAATAATCCTTATCTCTTCTTACCAGATTTATTCTTATCAAGTAAAAATGCCATCATAATTGCAGGGAATATTGCATATTTTTCCGTGGCATTAATTAATCGCCCTATATTTTTTAAGAGTCCTGTTTTAGAATCATAACACTTTGAACTAACACCATACTTTAATGTTAAAGAATTATTTTCACTGTCAACTCCTATTTTACGCTTTAATTTTAACCTGCTTTCATACATCTTCAGATTGCTCTCCAAATTTTTTAAAGCCCCTTTAAAAATTCCTTCCTGTATTATTTGCTCATTAACTAAATCTTTTAGCTTATCAAACGACTCTTTATTAACAACTCTCATAATCTCTACATATTCAACCCCTTTTTTGCCTTCTCTTTGCTTATATTCCAAAATATAATTCACTCCAATATAATCAATATTAATCCTGCCTTGCCCATTAATCTTAATTCTTGCGTGAATATCTTTAAAAGATTCAGACAAATCTTGCTCTAATCTTCCCATTAATAATCCGAAATCTCCCCTGATATTATAATCCAGCTCTTTAACATCCATAGTTTTATCATACTAAAATCATTTTTAACAATTCTTATACTTAAAGATATACTGTTTTTTATTACTGAAGTAAAGTATAAAAACTAGATTTCCCTTTTTATTAAATGCAAAAAAGAGTGGTAGTTTTAAGTCTCGGTGGAAGCCTTATAATCCCTGACAAAGTTGAGATAAATTTCTTAAAAAAATTTAAAGAAATTATCAAAAAGAACACTAAAAACTATAAGTTCATAATTGTCTGTGGGGGAGGGAGTATAGCAAGAAAGTACATTTATGCCCTAAGAGAAAGCGGGAAAAGTGAAGAGCTTCAAAGCCTTTCTGGGATTGGAGCAACAAGAATGAACGCAAGATTTATGAGCTATTTTTTCAGCCAGAATCCATGGAAAGGCATTCCTCACAAAATGAGGCAGATAAAAAAATATCTTAGAAAGCAGGATATTGTTTTTTGCGGGGCTTTGGAATACCACCAGAAGCAGACAAGTGACTCCACATCAGCAGAAATTGCTTCTCACTTTAAAACTGATTTTATTAATTTGACAAATGTTCAGGGTTTGCATGACAAAAATCCCCTTGAACACAAGAACGCAAAATTTATTCCTTTAATTTCATGGAAAGATTTCAACAAAATGGCATCAAAAAAAGCATTTAAGCCAGGACAGCATTTTGTCCTAGACCAAAGCGCCTCAAAAATAATAATGGAAAACAAAATCACAACTTATATTCTTGGCCCAGATATGAAACAACTGAACAACTTGCTTAATGGAAAGAAATTCAAAGGCACGATTATTCAAGGATGAGTGTTAAGCTTTAGTGTAGATAACTGGCATTAATCTATTTTCTTTAATCATTTCTAACTCTTCCTTGCTCTTATCCTGATAAAATTTTCTTATGTCATAGGTCATTCCGCCTTCTGACAAAAATTTTAAAGATTTATCAATTCCATCATAAGCAGTGTGAAACTTATCGATTTTGTATTCTGACATGTTGATGGATATCTAAATTGTTTTTTAAACATTTATATCCTTTGACATAACTTGAGCTCAAGAAACAGCCACTATATCTATCTCCCCTCTTTTTTCAACCATTCTCCCCGCTAAACCAAATAATTTAAAGTTTAAAAAGATTGCCACCTTCTTTAAATTATGGAATTAACCTTAATTCAGGAAAAAACTTTTGAAAGCGCAAGAAACGAGATAAACAAAGCCGGAAAAGACGGCCAAAAAGCAAAAATAATTTTCTCCAGTAATGATGATGAGCTAAACAGAAAAATCCTTGAAAAAGAAAAGATAGATATTCTGCTTTTAAACCAGGCAAAAAGAAAAGATTTTCAAAAGCAGAGAAATTCCGGGTTAAATCAGGTGATGGCAAAGCTTGCAAAATCAACTAGTGCAGCAATAGGGATTAATCTGGATGAGATAATTGAAGCTCCTGCAAAAGCCAAATCTGAAATTCTTGCTAGAGTAAAGCAGAACATAAAGCTCTGCAACAAGGCAAAAGTAAAGATGAAATTTATAATTCAGAATCCAAAAAACAAAAGAGATGCCTATGACTTAAGAGCTCTTGGATTGGCTTTAGGAATGCCAACTTGGATGGTAAAAGAATTATAGTTGGCTGTGCGATTTCGTCGGAGGCAATTGGAAATCGTTATTCAGAGTTTCGAGGAAGTTTATAAAAGAAAACAGGGGTTTCTTTTAATGCCAACCTTGATTGTGAAGGATTGTATTTAATTATCTAAAAACAATCCCGGCATAATTCACAGAATTTTCATAATCTTTTGTGACATCTCCTGAAGTGTAAAAGCAGACTTTCTCTGCCTCTTTGCATTGCATAAGTTTAGCAAGTTCTATTCCTGCAGTGATAGCCAAAAAACCGCAGATGGTGGTGTTTTTCCGCGCATAATCATAAAAATCTCTGGAGTTTAATTGAAGAATAAAATCAATCGCCTTTTCATCAATTTTGTAAAGCTCTTCTCTTACATTTTTTACAAACGGAGCAAAACCATATGTATTCCCATAATGAGTAAAATCAGAAGAAACAATAACCAGCACTTTTCTTTTTAAATTTTTAATTGAATAGAAAATTATCTCTGCAAGCTTTGCACACGATTCATATGGCATTTCTTTAAGTATAATCGGAACTATCTTTATTTCACTTTTAATTACTGTCTGCAAAAATGGAAGCTGCACTTCCAAGCTATGTTCAAATTGGTGCGCCCCTTCATTTTCATTTATGTCTAAATCATCTTTAGCATTTCCAATAATCATCCTCACAAGCTCTAAATCCGCTTCAAGTTTCCCTAAGGGGGTTAAAAAACTTTGGAGAGACACTGCAATTGAAGGCCCAATACCCGAGTGATTAGGACCTATTAAAATAACTGTTTCTGGCTTCCACTTTATTCTTGAATAAACCTCTCCTGCACACTTACCGCTGTAAATATAGCCTGCGTGCGGAGCAATTGCTATTTTAACATCTCCTTTGCCTTTAACATCAATAATAAAGTCCATAACCTGTTTGGATAATTCCAGGGGGTCACCCGCATAAAAACTATCTGCAGCTATTGGTTTTCTCATAATGGATATAGGCGCATAATGTATAAATAGTTTGTGTAGGATACAAAACAAAGTTTTTTAATATGGCTTTACCAATACTATAAAATGGAAGATAAAGAAAATACAGAAATCATTGATTTCTGTCCTTACAAAACAAGAAGTTTTGAAAGCAGGAGATTTTCTAACCTCCCATTTTAAATGAAGAATAATAAAATGGAAGATATAAAAAAAATTGCAGAATATCTAAGCCCAAACGAGAAAAGAATACTGCCATTTATCAAAGAAAAAGACATCCAGGAAATCTGCAGGAAATCTGCTTTGGATAAAGTTGCGGTTTTAAGAGCGTTAGAATACCTTCAAAACAAGAAAATAGTAATCCTGAATACCAAAAAAGAAAAAATAGTGGAGATAGGGGTAAATGGCGCATTATATAAAAGAAAGGGTTTGCCTGAAAGACGGCTTCTTAATCTTCTTGACACTAAAAAAATTATTTCTTTAGAAGAAGCTCAAAAACAAAGCAAACTTTCAGATGATGAATTTAAAGCATCTATAGGCGCCCTGAAAAAAAAAGCATTTATAGAATTGAAAAACGGGAAGATAATATTAAATACAACTAAAGAAGAAATCTCCAGAAAAAGCCTTGAAGAGAGCTTTATTGAATATTTACCTTTGAATATCGCCTCATTAACCCCTGAGCAGAAATTTGCATTAGACTCTTTAAAAAACAGAAGAGACATCATCGATACAAGAGAAGAATCAATAATTGAGATTGAAATAACTGAACTTGGTAAGAAAATTTTAAAGCAGGATTTAAACATTGAGGATTTAATAGAAAGCTTAACTCCTGAAATTTTAAAAAAAGGGGTTTGGAAAAGCAAAAAATTCAGAAGATATAATGTTACTTCCCAAGTTCCAGAAATCAATGGGGGGAAAAGGCATTTTGTGAATCAAGCAAGTGATTATGCAAGAAAAATATGGACTGAAATGGGATTTAAAGAAATGAACGGGAATTTATTGCAGAGCAGTTTCTGGAATTTTGATGCTCTCTTCACAGCTCAAGACCATCCAGTAAGAGAAATGCAGGACACTTTTTTTATTAACAAAAAAACAGAACTTCCTGCCAGCAAAATTGTAAAGGCAGTAAAGCAATCCCATGAAAAAGGAGTAAATGGAAGCAAGGGTTGGCAATATTCTTGGAATGAAGAAGAAGCTAAAAGACTTGTTCTCAGAACCCATACCACCTGCTTATCCGCACAAACTCTCGCGAAACTTGGAGAAGCTGGCTTAAAAGAACTGCCTGCAAAATTCTTCGCAGTTGGAAAATGCTTCAGAAACGAAACAATTGACTGGGGGCATGGGTTTGAATTCAACCAGACAGAGGGAATTGTTGTGGATGAAAATGCAAACTTCAAGCACTTGATTGGCTACTTAAAAGAATTTGCAAAAAAGATGGGATTTGAGAAAGTGAGATTTCGCCCTGCTTATTTCCCATACACAGAACCGAGTTTGGAAGGAGATGTATGGAATGAAGAAAAACAAAAATGGATGGAAGTATTTGGCGCAGGAATTTTCAGGCCGGAAGTTACAGAACCTCTGCTTGGAAAGCCAATTCCGGTTTTAGCATGGGGTCCTGGCTTTGACAGAATGATAATGAGAATTTACAACATCCAGGACCTGCGTGAGTTTTATAAAAATGACTTGTCATTGCTGAGAAAAATTAAATTTTGGATAAAATGATATGGCAAAAATAAAAATAAACTTATCAGAAATATTGTTTTGGTTGCTTATAATAACACTGATATCATTAGGAATTTATGCCTTATTCAGACCAGTATAAAATGAGAATAGAAAACATTATATTTTGGATATTGATAACAGCGATAATAGCCGTAGCCATATGGATGCTTGCCGGCTCTCCACCAACAGAAAATGGGTTATTAATGATAACCTTGTTTGTAGCAACATCGGAACTACTATTGTGGAAAACATTATTTCAAATTGATAAGAAAACAGCAATTGGTTTTGAGAAAATAAGAAATAATATAAGCAATAAATTTTTAGGAGTAGATAATAAATTAAATGAGATTAAGTCATTAATTAGAAAATAAAAACATGGCAATAATAAGCATAAACAAAAAAATCTTTGAAAAAGAAATAGGAAAGCTAGATGAAAAAATGCAGGAAAGAATTGCAATGTTTGGAACTCCGATAGAAACGATAAATGAACAAGAATTGCAACTGGAAATTTTTCCAAACCGCCCGGACATGCTTTCATACCACGGTTTCAAAAGAGCATTTTTAGGATTTTTAGGCAAAAAAACAGGTTTAATCTCTTACAAGATAAACAAGCCGGAAAAAAACTACAGGGTCACAGTCGACAGCTCGGTAAATTCTATAAGGCCTTACACTGTCTGCGCAATTGTAAAAAACTTAAAATTTGACAGCGAAAAAATAAAAGAAATAATAGATGTACAGGAAAAAATACATTTTACTTTAGGAAGAAAGAGAAAAAAATTAGCAATAGGCATCTATCCACTTGAGAAAATAAAACTTCCAATAACTTTCAAAGCCTTAGAGCCGGACAAGATAAAATTCCGGCCCTTAGAATCCGAAAGAGAAATGTCTGGCTTGGAAATTTTACAGAAGCACCCTGCAGGGAAAGAATATGCGCACCTCTTGGCTGGAAAAGTGAAGTTTCCAGTATTCATAGATGCAGAGAATAAAATACTCAGCATGCCACCGGTTATAAACTCTGATTTGACAGGAAAAATAACGCAGGAAACCAAAGATGTTTTTATTGAATGTTCTGGCTTTGATTGGGCGGCCTTGAATAAATGTTTGAATATTATCACCACAACTCTTGCGGATATGGGCGGAGAAATTTACCAAATGGAAGTTAAATACAAAAGAACTTATCTCACTCCGGATTTAGCTCCCGAAAAAATGAAAATTAATTTGGACGATGCAAATAAACTGCTCGGCCTTGAATTAAAGGAAAAAGAAATAAAAAATTTGCTTGAGAAAATGGGGCATAATTACAGCAAAGGTATTGTAGAAATCCCTGCTTGGAGAGTGGATGTATTGCATGAAGTTGATTTAATAGAAGATATAGCGATTGCTTATGGCTATGAAAATTTCACGCCGGAAATCCCTGAGATATCCACTATCGGGCAGGAATCTCAAACAGAGATAATAAAAAGAAAAATCTCAGAAATACTGACTGGATTAAACTTCCTTGAGCTTTCTAATTTTCATTTGACGAAAAAGCCAGACCAATTTGCTAAAATGGGCTTGAATGAGAAAAACAGCAAAGAAGTTTTAGAAATTGAAAATTCAAAAACAGACTATAACATTTTAAGAAAAGATTTAAGCCACTATGCGCTGAAAATCCTGTCTGAGAATGTGGATGTGGAATACCCTCAGAAAATTTTTGAAACCGGGAGAGTTTTCTGCGTTTCAGAAAAAACAAATGAAATAAGCGAGAGTGAGAAACTTTGCCTTGCAATTACTCCTGGAAATTTTACAGAAGCAAAGCAGGTGATAGAGTACCTGTTTAAGATGATGGATTTAAACATAAAAATAGATGAGCCGGATATTCAGCAAGATGCCCCTGTTCACTTCATTGAAGGCAGGACAGCAAAGATTATATTTGAGGGAAAAACCATCGGCTATCTAGGGGAAATCCATCCAAAAATACTTAGCAATTGGAGAATAAAAATGCCTGTTTCACTCTGTGAAATAAGCCTGGAAGATATTTTTGAAAAGCTTGGAACAGATTAAGGCTGAAAACGAGAAACGAAAATTATAATAAACTCTAACTCCATACCAAATGGAAACCAGGAGGAAATTGTGTTTAAAATTAACCGAAGCATTTATGGGATAAAAATGTCCTATTGCTTCCAGAACTTATTTAAAAAAGGCAAACGGGATAACAATCTCACCCAAAATAACCCTTATTTGAATTTTCAAACTTATTATCAATGTTTTTCTCAATTGTACCTGCAACATCAATTATTTTTTTCTTAATCTCCTGCCAGCTGTCAAATACGAATTTTATAAATTCTGCTTCACCTTTTTCAGAGTATTCTATGTCTATTTTCATCAGCTTAATTTCTATTTCTACCATTTTCTTGTATGCTTCTAAAAGCAATTTTTTATCGCTTGTGCCAAGTGTTTTTATCATTGAAAAAACAGACATTGGCGCATTTACCGGGTTGAGCATTGTTTCCACCAGCCTCATATAATTGGAGATTTTGTCTGCTATATATCGCCTCATCTCTCTAAGTAAATAATCTGTTTCAACTTCAGTAACTTTCTCAACACTGAATTCTTCATTCAACTCCTTAAAACTAGGGAGATTATGTTTTTTCTGGAGAATTTCATACTCCTTTTTCAATTCAGCCAAGCATGATTTTTTTTCTTTTGCCATAAAATTTTTACCTATTTGTTTTAATTAAATTTTGTGGATAAGAAAACATCCTGTTTTCTTTTTCCATGTTTTAAACCTAATAAGCGCAGTTTATAAGTTTATTGAAAGCCTCCTCTGAGGATTGAACTCAGGACCCCCACCTTTTCAGGATCATCACTCTTGAAGCAAATTCAAGGGAGATGGTCTAAGGAAGAACCGTTAGGTTCTGCTTATTACCGAGATGGTGCTCTACCAACTGAGCTAAGGAGGCGTTAATCTCTCTGCTGAATCTAATTTCGGCTATTAATAAAGAAAAAACAGACTATAAAAAATTACTCTTTTTATAAAAATTTGATAATAATCTTATAGATATATGATAACTCCGTTAATCATCCAATCCCGCTAAAAACTGGGTTTAAAGAATTTTATTTTCTCATCAATCTTAGAGCAAAGAATATCATCAACAAAATTAAAAATGCAAAAGCAACTGTGCCCATTACAATGGCTAAAACATAAAATAAATTATTCAAAAACTCATTCGTAACTAAGTTGTGAAGAAGTATGCTTCCCAAAGATAAAACCAAGAAAAGGACTAAATTTTTAATAATCAATCCGAATCGCCTTGCGCCAGAGTTCTCTGTTTTCTGAATAGTTCCAACTCGATTAACTCTCCTCTTAACTGCCCTCTTTTTTCTTTTTGCCATTACAATATATATAATCGAATATAGTTTTTAAGTATTTCGGTTTGGTTGGTTATTAATTATTGACCTTCAGAATTATCAGGAAACCATTCCAGTCTAACAACATTTCCAGTTACTTGCTTTAAATTCACAGAAAAATTATCCACCCATCCAAGATAAAGCTCAGTAAACTTTACTATGTTTTCCTGTTTGGACATTGCAAGGTTATTGTTGCTGATTACAAATAAGGCGCCAATAACAAAAAACATCATAATTATTAAAAATGTCTTCATAACAAATTTACCCCCCGGAAGTTTGATTACCACCCCAATTCATTTTAATCGCATTAGTCGTTATAGCTTTTACATTCATCGAAGCTGAAACCAGCCATGAAAAATAAATTTTAACAGCGTTTACCACCCCAGGAGCTGTTCTTAGATCAACATTTTTTCCCTTGATAGTATAGCTAAAAGTTACATAAAAAAACAAAATTAATAAAATCAAAAATATTGCAAAAAACTTATGCCTGAATCGCTTAAACTCAAGGATTATCCAGATACCTGCAATTAATACCCCTATTATTAAAAAAGCTGCTCCAAGTGCCATAATATCTTGAAACAAAGATAATATAAAAACATTTCGCAAGATAGAAAGTTTT
>JAHIEH010000065.1 GCA_018901675.1 Nanobdellota archaeon | reverse complement strand
GCCCCCACGAGGATTCGAACCTCGAACTCTTCGACCGCAAGGAAATGGGCGGGCTGGGACTTGAACCCAGATTAAAACCTCCGCAAGGTTTCGTACTATCCAGTTATACTACTCGCCCAATTTAATTTATCAAAATTTTTTGAATTATTTGAACCTATCTCTTTTGCCCATTTCTTAAACATTACTATCCCATTTAAAGCAATATACTGCTTATTATGAAAAGAAAGATACCCTAATTTTTTCAGCATTTCACTAATCTGTAAAATTAATTTTTCAGATTTTATACCTAATGCAATTATAGGATAATCTTTGTTATTTCTTTTAACAATACATACGCAACCATCTGTATCAAATAACCCTCTAATTAGAGCATAATAAACTTCTTTATTTTTAGTATCTAAAATTGCCTTTGGCACTTCTATTTTATGAATTTTTTCTCCATAAGGTAAACCTAAAACTTTATTTTTAAATTCACAAAAAGCTTTTGAATAGACTTCAAAACCAACAACACTTGGAAGTCTCATCAATTTTAAATTTAAGTTATATAGTTTCTTATACAATCTAAATAAGTATAGCATATAATCCTCCTCTTTTTTATTAGTCTTGACAGAAAAATAATTTCTATTTTTTGACAAACATCCATCTCCTAGATGAATTCCAATTTCTTCAGCGAGTTCCGGAGTCATTTTTTCCGGAAATATTATCTTCTTTTTTGCATCATTTCGGCTATAATTAATATTTTTTAAATCTAAAAATATCTCATTATCTATAAAATAGTTTTTATTCTCTTCCTCTAATTTTTTACTTTCATTCTCTCTTTTTCTTATTTTTCCCTCAACAGCCATCTCAGTTAATTTATTTTTCCCATATTTTTTCCAAAGATTATTAATCGCCCTCGTACCTTTTAATTTCATTATTTCTTTATACCTTTCCTCTCCCATTTCTTTCTTTAATTTCTCTTGAAGTTTAACACCACCAATTTTACCTGCTTTTACTGCCCCCCAATTATCCTCTTGTTTATCCACTATTTTTAAAGGTATTTTACAGTCTTTTACTAATTCATTAGGCAGATATTTTTTGTAATCATATCTCCAATGATTAACTGTTTTATATGGCCTTTGTAATTTTTTGGCTAATTCGACAAGATTGCTTACTTGATATTTTTCTTTTAAGAAACTGAATAAAATTTCTTTTGATTTTGGAGTAAGTAGAACTCTCATTGTTTAGTTAGTGGCATTGAGTATTTATATTTTTCTATCCATTAAACTATAAGGGCAGATTTTGGAAATTCAATTAAATATTTAAATTATTGTTTTTATCTTTATTTATGAATATTAAAAAAAATTATCCCAAGATTTTGCTAATCTTTTATATGATAATATGGACTTGGGCTGCAATAAGTCCGAACTACAGAAGCGTTTGGGTTGATGAAAATATTCTGCCGGTTTTGTTTGTTTTTCTGCTAGTTTTAACATATGGAAAATTCAAATTTTCAAATTTTAGTTATACTTTAATTTTTATTTTTCTAGTTTTGCATGCTATCGGAGGGCATTATAGCTATTCAGAAATGCCGCTTTTTGAATCAATAAAAGAAAATTATGGATTAAGCAGAAATCATTATGACAGAGTTGTGCATTTTTTATTTGGAGTTTTATTTTTCTCTCCTGTTTATGAAATTCTAAACAGGATTTTTAAAGTTCCAAAAGGGTGGAGATGCCTTTTTGTTGCATTATTGACTATTATTGGGATAAAAGCAAGCTTTGAAATTATAGAATACGGCTATGTTGCAATAAGGAATAATTCCCTAACAATCACAAATTACCTTGGAGAGCAAGGGGATTCTTTAGACGCAATAAAAGATATTACGCTGGGATTTGTAGGGGCAGGAATAAGCATGATTATTTTGTTTCTAAAAGATAAGATAATGTAGCCTTACCCCACAATTTCTTCTGGGCGGAACCACAAAGGAATTTTTATTTCTGCATCTTTCTTATGTCAAGAATTCGAGGAGAAAACCACACACTAAAGTGTGCGGTAATACCCAACAACTTTTTGATTTACAACACCCCCCACAATAAACTATTTAATCTTCTATACCGATGGATTCTTATGAGAAAAGTTTTGTTTTTGCCCAAATGTTTGATACAAGAGCAGGTTGACGAGATAAAATCTAAAGCAGAAAAAAAAGGTTATGAAGTTTATGTTGTTCCTGGGGCTTCAAAAGTAAAGAAGATACTTGATGGCTATGAAGCGGAAGGTGACATTATTGACAAACTTATTGGTGTTGCCTGTGAACTTGAATTATCTTTATCCGAAAAATACCTACCTAAATATGGAGTTTTAGAAAATGCGAAAATATCCAAGGTAATGTTATTAAAAGATGGTTGCGAAGACACCTATACTGATTTAGAAAAATTCCTGGAGATTTTGTGAAATGGAAGAAACATTAACGATATTTGGTGATGCAATTTTTGCAGATTCAGAAAACAGGAAATTTTCTGACTCTTCAAAAATTCCAGAAGATGCAATTTTTTCAGACTTGCACATTCATTCAAAATACTCAAGAGCAACTTCTTCAAATTTGAGCTTTGAAAATCTTGTGAAGTGGGCAAAAGTTAAAGGCGTTAATTTACTCGGTACTGGAGACTTTACTCATCCTATATGGTTTGAAGAAATAAAAAAGCTGAAACCAAATGATAAGGGATTTTATTATTATAATGGTTTTCCATTTATTATTACAGGAGAGATATCCCTGATTTATACTCAAGGAAGAGGGAGGAGAATACATCTAGTCCTGCTTGTTCCTAATATTGAAACTGCTGAAAAAATAAATGCTTATTTTGATACAAAAGGAAGAAGGGATTATGATGGCAGGCCGATTTTTAAGATTTCAGGAGAGGAGTTTGTCAGAGAAATGAAAAAGATAAGTGAGGATATTGAAGTTATCCCTGCGCATTGTCTTTTGCCAGAAGAAAGGATCCATGTTAATAATTCTATTAAAATGATAAAAGAAATAAAAGAAGGAGATATAGTTTATACTCATAATAATAGATGGCAAACAGTTAAAGAAGTTTTAAAAAGAAAATACTCTGGTAGAATCTATAAAATTCGTCCGTGGTATTTTTCAGAAGGTTTGACGACTACCCCCGAGCATCCTTTTTTTGCTGTAAAATCTTATAAAAATTGTTCTTGGACTAAAGGGCTATGTAAAAAAGGTTGTTCTCAGGAGAAAAACTGCAAAAAAAAGCATTTTTTAAATTATAAAAACGAGTGGATTTTGGCTAAAGATTTGGAGAAAGGTGACTTCTTAATCTATCCAAGGTTTAATCAAAATAAGGATACGGATGAAATTAGATTAACAAATTTTATTAGTGATTATAGAGTTTTTAAAAAGAATTTTCTTTTGTCTTCTAGCTCACGGAATAATAAAAATCCAATAAATAATCTCATTAAAGTGGATAAAGATTTCTGCCTTTTAATAGGATATTTTCTTTCTGAAGGATATCTTATTAATAAAGAGGCAGTTGCTTTTAGTTTTAATGCTAAAGAAAAAGATTATATTGACCAAGTAATTTTATTAATGAATAAGATATTTGGGCTAGAAAATTTTAAAATTGATAATAGAAGAGAAAATCAAGCAGATATCATCTTTCAATCAGTTATTTTAAACAAGTTTTTTAGTATCTTTTATTCTGGTGATGAAAAGAGAGCATGGACTAAAAAAATTCCCCCCTGGTTAATTTTTCTTCCAAAAGAGAAAATAGCTGAAATTTTAATGGGTTGGTGGAGAGGCGATTTTGGAACTACTGTTTCAAGAGAATTAGCAAGTGATATGAAGCAAGTATGCCTTAAATTAGGGATTATCCCCTCTATTTATATTCAAAATTCAGAAAACTTTAATAAGCAAACACATTTTATTAATACTAGAGAAATTATCTCAAAACGAGATTTTTTTATTTTTAATAACCTGTCATTTTTTGAAGAAGATTTTGGTATGTTGAGAGAAAATTGTTTTAAAAAATCAGTCAATAAAATTAATAGAAAGCATGGGTGGATAGATAATAATTATATTTATATCCCTGTCAGAAAAATAGAAAATTTAGAATATCGCGGAGAAGTCTATAATTTGGAAGTAGAAGAAGATAACTCTTATGTTACAGAATTTGCATGTGTCCATAATTGCTGGACTCCGTGGTTTGGAGTTTTTGGAAGTGAGAGTGGTTTTGATAGTTTGAAAGAGTGTTTTGGAAATCAAATAGAAAATATTCATGCAATTGAAACAGGGATGTCATCTTCGCCAGAGATGAACTGGAATATTTCTGAGTTGAATAACAAAGCGATTGTTAGTTTTTCTGACAGCCATTCTTTCTGGCCTTTTCGTTTAGGAAGAGAAGCAACTATTTTTAAAAAAACTGACAGTTATAAAGAAATAATCCGGCAGATTCGTGAGAAAGATTTTATTGCTACAATTGAAACAGACCCTGCTTATGGAAAGTATCATTGGGACGGGCATAGATTATGCAATTTTTCCTGCTCTCCTGAAGAAAGCAGAAAACTTAATAGTATCTGCCCTGTTTGTAAAAAGCCATTGACTATTGGAGTAGAATACAGAGTTGAGCAGTTAACCAATCAGAAAAAAGAGGAAAATAAAAACCAAAAGCCTTTTTTTAAACTGTTGCCTTTGCAGGAACTAATTGCTTTGGAGCTGGGAAGCACTTTGAGTTCAAAAAAAACATGGGAAGTTTATAATTTTCTTATTGAAAGATTTGGAAATGAATTTAATATCTTGTTAAAAGTAGATGAGAAAGAATTAATAAGAGAACTGCCAAAAAATCCAAGGCTTGTGGAATTGATATTAAAAAACCGGCAGGGTAAAATAAAAGTTAATCCTGGTTTCGACGGAGAATATGGCGTCGCTATGCTTGAAGAAAAACAGAAGACTTTATTTTAAGGTTGTTTTTATTCCCAGATACTCATAATGGGCATCAGAAGTTTTCTGTTTGCACTTACCGCAGATTTTTTTTAGTGTGTAACCCCCGCAGGATTTGCATTTTTTCAGCTTTGTCATTTTTCCTTGACACTAAATTCAACGCCTTCTTTTTTGGCTTTTAATTCCATTTCATTTATTATTTGCTGAAGTTTTTGGTCTGCCTGCTTTATGTTTTCTGACTCCAATTTCATAACATACTTTCCTGCAGCAAGATATTTTACTTCAATATCGCCCGCAGCACTAAGAATGCTCTTTATCAAAGTTATGCCATTCGGCTTTTGCGTTTTAATAGAAAACTCCTTTTTAATAACTGCCTTTTTCTTTTTCTCTAAGCTTAAAATTTTCAGGATTTTTTCTGCATTTTCCTTGCCCGCCAGCTTTTCGAGTTGCGCAGGATGTGATTTTGATTCTTTAACAAAGTCTACCAACTTGCTTTGCTTTGAAATCTCGGCGATAATCTTTTCTGCATCTTCTTTTAGAACAGATTTAAGTATGCTAACATAGCCTTTCTCTTCTTTAAATTGATCTGATAACTCTTTCTTTTCTTTTAAAGTGACTCTTCTTAAAGATAAATAAATCCCCCCATTTTCATCTATTTTCAAAATTTTGCAGACTATTTTTTTTCCAGGCACAACATAATCCCTAAGGTTTCTTATTCTTCCCGGAGCTATTTCGCTGACAATTATGCTTCCCTCTCCATTTTCTTCTACTTTTACAAAGACTACAGTTCCGACTATTCTATCTACAGTGCATAAAACAATGTCTCCTTCTTCTAAATTAGTCGCCATAATTTAAGAACAGAAAAAGAGGTTTTAAACCTTTACTAATTCAAATTCAAGGCTGTTCTTTAGATGCTCTACAAATTCTTCTTCTTTGTGTTTTTCAATCAAACATCCTGCTGCAAATTCATGCCCCCCGACTTCCCCGCCGGTTTTTGAGACCACTAAATCTAAAATTTCCCTTACATTTCTTCCGTTTCTGCCAACATTTCTTGAGGACACTTTTATTTTATCCTTGTCATATGCCATTGCCACTACTATTGTCCCTTCTTCATACAGGGAAGAGTGAGAAAGAATGCTTGCTATGGTGCCTATTATTGTGTCTTTTATTTCGTTTTTAGCGTTTATTATTATATACCCTTTCCCTTGTATTTTTTCTGTTTTTGAAACAAACTCTAATCCTGAGATGATAAATCGCTTGTATTTTGCATATAGTGCTTCTGCTTTTTTCTTTGCTTTGGGTATCTCAAGACAAAGCTGTATCGCAATTTCACTTTCTCCTAACCGAGAACAGGCATTTATTACTGCACTTAATTCCCTTGCATCCTCAAGCTTGTTAAAAAATTTTATCAGGAAAATATCCCCAATTAGGTCTTTGCTGTTTGCTTTAGACATTCTTAATAAAATAGAAGTTACTAATTTTGACATTTCCTGTTCATCTAATTCTATCAAACTTTTGTATTTTCCTTCTTTTGGAAGTATTCCTGCTTCTCTTAAAAGTTCATTGACTCCATTTAAATTTCCGGTTACCCCGGGAATATAGGGATTAGAGCTGAACTCCAGAACTTTATTTAAAGGCCTTGTGGAAGGGTATAACATAAGCCCCCGTTTTCTTTTTACTTCTCCTTCATTCAATATCTGATTATTTACTTTATCTATATTCTTTCCAAGCATATCGCCAATCATCCCTAAAGTAGCAAGTTTCGCCAACTCTACATCGGGAATAATCTCTTTGCAGAATAAATATGTCAGTCCAGAAGCGCTTATCTCCTGTTTATCATGCAATTCTGGATTTATGATTTCAATGTTCTCCGGGATTTTTTGGATTATCTCATGATGGTCTATTATAAAAACATCTTTCAACCCAGATTTTGCGATGTAATCTAAACTTCCAGAAGCAAGGTCAAGAAAGACAATCACTTTCTCTTTTGGAAGATTATAGATTGTTTGCTCTTCAAGAACTTTTACAATTTGCACGGAAAATTTTTTATCCAGCTTTTGCAGAGTTTTTATCATTATTGCTGCAGAGGTTATCCCGTCGGTGTCATGATGGCTTAGAATGTAAACCTCTTTGTCTTTTATCCTTTCAAGAAATTTCTTTGCTATTTCTTCTATCCTCTTTTGCATTTTTATCCGCACTCACCAGTTGAATAATTATCAGATTCTAAAATATTTTTTGGCTTTTCTTAATTGCGCGAAAACTCTGTCAACCTCTCTTTTTGACCTTTTATCCTGCTTGTGCTTTTCGTAGTGTTTTCTTATTCTTTCCAGCCGGTCTGAGATGTTTTTCATATCTGGAGAGGCATACAGATTATTTTCTTTTAGTATTATTGAGATTTTCTTTTTGTATTCTTGAGGGTGGATGCCTTCTTTTCTTAATTTCTCGCCTATTTTTTCAGAGGTTAATCCTGTCTTTGCTAATTCTATTGTTTTTTCCTCAAATTCTTTGTCAGTTATCTCTATTCTCTTTGCTTCTTTTTTTGGAACTGGTTTTTTTGTTTTTACCATTTTGTAACTTATGAAAGAGGTTTTTTAAAGGTTTAGATTTAGGTATATTTTGAAAGAAGGTTTTTAAAGTTTACATTTATTAAAAGGTTATCAGCCCCATAGTATAGCGGTCAAACAACACTTTTATAAATTCTCTTATCTTTGTTTATCTATGAGACTAAGATTTAGGGAGGGAAAGCAACGAGAATTGATTAAAGAATTTAAATTAAGAAAAAAATTGACTTGGAAACAATTATCTGATTTTTTAGGGATTAGGGAAGGAAGATTGAAAGCATACGTCGATGAGACTTCTTTATTTACAGAAGAGATTTATCATAAATTAGATGGATATTCGAGGTATAATCGATTCATCTTTGAGAAATTAGATGATAATTGGGGAAAGAAAAAGGGAGGTTTTCTTTCTAAAGGGAAAACTAAGGATATTCATTTGCCAAAAGATTGTTTAGACTTTGCAGAATTTTTTGGGATTATGCTTGGAGATGGCAACTCTCATAGAACAAAAGCGTATAAAAAAGGGACTTATATGATTAGGATTGTTGGAGACGCTAGATTTGATAAAAGGTATCTTAAAGACTATGTTAAACCCTTAATTGAGGGGTTATTTAAAATAAATGTTCGAGTTGGATATTTCAAAGGTAAAAATGCTATGTTTATCGAATCACATAGTGTTAAACTCATAAATTTTTTAGAGAGTAAGGGATTTCCCCCTGGGAATAAAATTAAAAATAAACTTCGTATTCCCGATTGGATAAAAAATAATAAAAGATTTGTATGTGCTTGTTTAAGGGGGTTGTATGACACCGATGGCTCTGTTTATAAATTAACTAATCAAAATTCTCATCAAATTTGTTTTACCAATTATAATCAAAGTTTATTAGCAGATGTTCGAGAATGCCTACTTTCTCTAGGGGTTAATTGCTCTGAAATAAGTAGAAGAGACATTTATATAACCCGAAAGTCTGAATTAAGAAAGTTTTTAAAACTAATAGGTTTCAATAATGATAAGCATCTTAACAAAGTTAAGATGTGGAAACTAAATAGCCCCATAGTCTAGCGGTCAAATCTTTGTGTGCTGTAAAAGGTACTAAAGAGACTATAGATACTGCCCTTTGGTCGAGCGAGCTCGCGAGACAAATGCTTTACTAATAACGAGCTAACTCGGGAGATAGGCAGTGACCCAGGTTCGAATCCTGGTGGGGCTATTTTTTTATATTGCTTCGGCAATATAAATAGATTCATCAAAATCTTGAACCTGGGGAACCCAGGGCGAATTCCGAGCAATTTCACTTTGCTATTTATCGAATTAGATTAAGAAGTGGGATTGCGAGTTGGTGGGGCTATCTGAATTCACCAGAATTCGAACGCTCAGAAAATAGGAAATTTTCTGGGACTTCAAAACAAGTATATTTTGAAGTAATCCTGGTGGGGCTATTGATTTTGTAAGACACTTGCATTTATTTTTTGATTAATAATGGTTGTTTCCTCTTTTAGTTCTGGTTGATTTACAATTAGGGGCAAGATTTCATCTCTTAAAAATTTCTTTTCACTATCTAAATCCAATGAATTTGTTTCATTTCCAATGCACGAAGCAGATTTTATTAAAGTGTTCAATGCCTCTTTTTTAGACTCTAAAGAGCCTTTTTTTATTATTTCTTTTAGCAAGGGGATATACTTTCTTTCCTCTTCTCCATAACAAACTCCAATTGAATAATGAACAGATTTAAGGGCATACATAATATCTTCATGTTGAGGATTTTTTAGTATATTATAAATATCATCATTAAGATAACTTATTGCAGATGTACAATACTCATTATATTTTAATATCTCTGTCGAAGAAATCACATTATCTATGCATATCTTAATATCTCTTCTATTCTGGGCAGTCCATCTGAAACAATGATTTCTGTCAGGAATGTTCTCTAATTCCCCGCATGTTATTGCCCCCGTCTTTGATTGCTCTACAACTACCCTTAATAAACAATTTTGTTTATTTAAGTCGGGGAAAGTAAAGGAGCATAATTCTTTGCTTTCGGTGGATAATGCAAAACTAAAGATAATTGAATTGTAAAAATAAATAATAACCAGCACGATTATGAGAATACTAAAAATCCAGGATAAAGGTTTTAAATTATATTTGAAATCTTTTCTTTTTCTTCTTTTAATCGAGAGGATTAAGCCAATTATAAAACCTATAACCGCACAGCCTCCAAAAACATATAACATTAAAATCGTTGCAAGGCCAAATTCATCTTTATGGACTGTGCTTCCAGTTAGCCAGAAAAACATCCATAAAATAAAGATAAACACATTCAGAATAAAACTAAAATATATTTTTGATTTTAATGAATTATCAGATTTAGTTGCTTTATTACACATTAAAATTGAAATTAATAAACCTAAAACAAATGATAATCCTAAAAAGAAAAGTATCCAAGAAGAATTGATTCTTGAAAGAATTATAAGAGAAATTAAATATAATGCTCCAAGAATTAGAGATGTTGATTCTGTTTTGTCCATCCATAAAATAAAAAGAGTTAGGTTTATAATACTTTGCTTGATAAATTAAAGAAAAGAAACAAAGGTATAAATAGGTATTTTTCTTTTAAAAATTATGAAAAAGGGGTTTGGTAATTATAATTCTTATACTATCTGGTTTAGTATGTTTGTTAATTTGGGAGGATTTTTAAAGATTAAAATAATTCATTTATAATATGAAACTAAATATAAAAAAGTTGTTGATTATTTTGGGGGTAATTATTCTTATTTCTCTTATTCTTTTTGGTTACACAAGACTTCAAAGAAATTCATTGACAGAAGATGAAGAAAGAGCAGAAGCAGAGATTATTGCATTAGAAGAGGGAAAACAAATTGATGATAATTTTAACATTGTTGGTAATGCAATTCAAACTTACGAAAAAAATTTAAAATATCTTAAATGTTCTGATTCTGACGGTGGCAAAAATTATGATGTTTATGGAGAAATTACTTTAAAATATTCTTATAGAAATAGGCAGAATACGCAAACCTTCAAAGATAGATGTAATAAAAATCAACTTTTAGAATATTACTGCAAAAATAACAATTTAGCTTTAGCTGTATACAAGTGTCTAGATGGTTGTGAGAATGGCGCTTGTAAGAAACCTTGTTTTAAAGAAGGAGAAAGAATACAATTTGTTTCTGGAAATTCTTGTTGTAAGGGATTAAAAGAAATACAACTACCAGAGATAATGCAAGAAGATGGCTCTTGCAAATTAGATGTTAGCCTCGGCATGTGTTCAAATTGTAATAATGGAATTTGTGAATCTTGGGAAAATAAATGCAATTGCCCTGAAGACTGCAAGAATCCCTCAGAATGCTCTAACAAAGCAGTTATATTTAAAGAGGAAATAAAAAATAAATATTTCGTCTCAACAGGAGAATGTCTTCCTAATGGTTGGTGTAATAATGAGGATTATGTTTATTTTGACATAGATTCTTTCATAGCAGATTTTTATGAGAATTATACAGATGCATATGATTTCCTTATAGTAGCCCCTCAAATAATGGGATTGCAAAGCAATTTTAATAGAATGATAACTTCTTCCGTTAAGGGTATAGGTTTAGATGAGTTTAATCAAAGTTACAAAGTTCTTCAATCAGTAACTGCTGTTGACTTGTATAGGAGTTATTATTCGCAACTTAGTAATCCTGATGGAATAAGTTTAGACCCTGTCATGTTGAATCTAGTAATTTTCCATGAAATAGCTCATCAATGGTGTTGTTATATTGATGGTGTAGGAAATTTTAACCACGAATTACCTGGACATTGGATAAAGAACTTAGACCTTTTTTCAGGAAATAAAACATATGGGGATATAATGGGGTATAATCAGTGGATGAAAAAAGATAATGAGATGATTTGCACAGATACTAACGATGAGAATACAGAAAAAGTGTTTTCAGATTTGACCCTTTACTTAGCAGGATTGCTTCCAAAAGAGAAAGTTTCTCCAATATTTTTACATAAATTTCAAGAAAGTAATGACGAAAATTATAATACTTGGGGACCCTCGTGTTATGATTCTCCAAATTTTACTGAAACTGAAACAATAGCTATTCAAGATATTATAGATGCAAACGGAGAACGAGTTCCAAGTTATGAATTAAGCAAAAAAGACTTTGTGTTTAGATATGTGGTTATTTTGCCTTATGGCTCCAATATAGACTCTAATTTTATAGATTATGTAAATCTCTATGTATCTGAAACACCGCAAGGTTGGTCAAAAGTTACAAGGAATACTTCTACTGCAAGAATATGCTGATTTATCTTTTTAGAAAAAGAAGTAAACACTGCTCATTTGTTTTTCTCTTTTAGTTTTATTTTTTCTTTTTTTTAATTTAATTTTTTCTTATTTCATAGATAAAAGGCTTCACAAAAGAGCTTTTGGTGGGGCTATTTAATAATCTATTTTAAAATAATTTCTTAGTGCTTGTATCTTCCCCTTAGTTCCACTTTTTTGAGCCTTTCGAAAGTTTCTTTGAAGTTTTTGCTTTCTGAATAGCCCTGGAGAATAGAATTAAATAACTCCTGCCAATTTTGAAAATGCTTTGCTTCCAGAGCTTGCTTAAGCAAATGCAAGTCAACTGCTTTGTCTTCTATTTTGTTGCGGTTAAAGCCCAAGCCGAAGTCTATAAAGAAGATTTTAAATTTACTGCGATCTCTGTTCGTAGATTTTTTATCACCATTTAGATTAACTAAAATCATATTGCTTGTTGTTAAATCACCATGAATAATTCCAATATCATGGAGCTTGGCTGTTTCTTTTCCAATTTCAAGGCAGATTTGCTTTTGTTTCTTCAGAGAAAAATTATCAAGATTATCTGAGAGTTTTTTTCCATCAATAAATTCCATAACAATCTCTTTGGTTTTTTCATCTACTTTTATTACTTTTGGAACAGGAATAACTTTAGATGCTTTTTCAAGGAGTTTTGCCTCGCTTCTTGTGCGAAGCTTTCTCAATTTTTCATCTATTTCAGGAAGTCTATAAGATTTCTTAATTCTCTGCTTTATAACTTCATTTCCTTTTTGAAGAATTATTGCTTCTGCGCCTTGATAGATAAGTTTTTGTTGCATTTTATACTTTTTATTTGAGAAAAGATTATAAATACCTTTTTATTAGGTTAGACATGAAAAAGGGGTTGAAGATTTTTGTTTGTTTATTATTTGTTAGTTTGTTAATGGTTTCTTTTGCAAGTGCATTTTCCTGGGGAGAATTTTGGAGTAAGCTAACTGGTAAAACTGTAACGGGAAAGGCAATTGATACGAATTTGCAACCAGTTTATAGATGCTATGACCCAAGAACAGGAAATCATATTCTTTCTAGATATGCAAATTGCGACCCTGCTTATCCAACTTATTGGACAAGTGAAGGATTGATTGGTTATTTGTTTAAAACCGAACAAAAAGAAACTTATAGGTTAGACAGGTGCTGGAGTGAAGCAAGAAAAGAGCATTTCACTTCTAAAGACTGCACAGTAGAAGGCGGAACTCTTAATGATGTTTTGGGTTATGCTTATTCTTCTAGCCAGACAAATACTCAAGCTGTTTATAGATGTTATTGGAAAGAAAAAAATGAATATTTTGATTCTTTATCGAGCAACTGCGAAGGGTATATTGTTAATTCAACTTTGGGGTGGTTTTTGAAGAGTAATGTTATCCCGGATGCTGTTTGTGGAGATGGGACCTGTAATGGAAATGAAAATTGTTCTACATGTTTAGTAGACTGTGGATTGTGTTCTTGCACTCCTAATTGCGTAGGAAAATGTGGAGGAAGTGATGGTTGTACTGGCGGAATATGCCCCAATACATGTTCAGGAACTACTCCTTATTGTTATAATAATACTCAATGTATTCAATGTTTAACTAATATTAATTGTCCAGCAGGACAAACATGCAATGCTAATCATCAATGTGTTGCTTCTTGCATTCCTAATTGTGTGGG
>JAHIEH010000007.1 GCA_018901675.1 Nanobdellota archaeon | reverse complement strand
TCAATCTTGACAGAATAAAAACAATTCTTGAGCACTTCAGGAATGCAAATTCCTGAGAGTCATCAAAAACTTCTGTTTTTGAGATGCTCAAGACACCAAGAATCCAGTCAATCAAGGATTCTTGGGTGCGCTCAAGAATCTAAGATTCTTGACGACCAGACACGCCATACAATAAATTGTATGGTTCTTGACATATTTACCTACATCGAACATTCAGAAATTCAATCAAAAGGAAAGTATGCAAATAGATATAAATCCCAAATTTAATACAATCATATGATTAGAGGGGTAATCTTTGACTTTAACAGAACTCTCTATAATCCTGATACATATCAATTAAACGGCGGTGCTCTGGCTATTCTGGATGAATTTACAAAAAGAGGGTATTTAATGTGCTTAATAAGCAAGAGAACAGTTTCTGGAAGAGATGAAAAGATAACTGGATTTGGGTTAGAAAAATACTTTAAAAAAATTCAGGTTATAGAAGGTGAAAAAAGCTCTTCTAGTTTTTTGGAATGTGCTCAGGCAATGAATCTTGCTAATGAAGAAGTTGCGGTAATAGGCGATAGAACAAGATCAGAACTTTCAGCAGGAAAAAAGATAGGAATGAAAACAATCTGGTATCAACAAGGAAAATTTGCATCAGAATTTGCACTTCCAGGGGAAGAACCAGACGAAATTATCCACAAGTTAGAAGATGCCCTAACACTTGTTTAGATAAAAGCCCTCACTATTTGAAAATAGAAAAGTTTATATACCAACTCACTATTATCTATGTGTATGAAAATTAGTAAGGAAGATTTAATCAGGATAAATCAAGGTTTTGGGGGAAATCTCAGAAATGATGCAAGCCTTGATTTTGCAATGGATATACAAAATAATAACAAACTTGGAGTTTATAAGAAGCTTGCTTATCTATTACGGGCGATAATTGTTGACCACCTATTTTCAGATGGAAACAAAAGAACAGCCGCATTTTTATGTTTGGCTTTTGCAGAGGAAAATAAAAAGCAAGTTGATCAAGACTTGTTATTGCACCAGCTTGTTTCAATAGCAAAAAATAATATGAATGATATCAAAAACATCGAATGGAGGATAAAAAATGCAATCAGGTAAAATTAAAAGAATTTTGAATAGGCATAGGTATGTCTTTGAATCTCTTGAAAATTATGATAAAACAAGAGAATTGCCAATGCAAAGAAAAAGAATAGACATAACACTTCCAGTAAGAACAATAGATAAATTGAGAGATATTAAAGAAAAAACTGGAAAAAGTATTTCCGAAATTATTGAAGAAAGAGTAGAAAAGTAAGTGTCTAAAAAGGTAACCTTTTTGTTCTATCCACATTACACCCTTACAGTTAATTTTAAATATCATTCAGATATGATTAAACTAATAGTGCGCTGTTAGTTTACCGGTAGAATATCTCGTTGCCAATAAAGAATTTTCGCTTTTCCTGAAAAGGAAAGAAAAGCAAAAACGAGGTGAACTGGGTTCAATTCCCAGACAGCGCATATGAATTTACTATGCTGTAAGCGCATGTTTTATAAATTACCCTTCTTTTTAATTCAAATAAAAGAGGCAATTTAAAATCATACAAATTCCAGTTTTAGGTGCGTTAGCTTTAGCAGGAGGGACTATCTTTGAAAGGATAATCCTTAAAAAAAGAAAAATTGGGATAAAGCTTTACCAAACAACAAGCTTCTTGTGTATCATTATAGCAATGCTTCCTTTTATCTATTTTTTCTGGAAGCTTGACTCTTCAGCCTTGGAGTTGAACAACCTGCTTATTCTTGCAGGAGTCATAATCTCTGCAATAACTGCAAATCTCCTTGTTTTCTATTCCCTAAAATGGGAAAAAGTTTCAAACTTAGAGCCCGCAAGAATTCTTGAACCTTTGTTGATAATAATTCTTGCTTTAATCTTCAGCTTATTTATTAACTCTGGATTTTACAACACGAATTTAAAAGTTTTAATTCCTGCTTTAATTGCTGCTTTTGCCATCATTTTTTCACACACAAGCAAATCCAGAATTTCCTTTAACAAATATTTTATTGCAGCAATTCTTGGCAGTTTTTTCTTTGCTCTTGAATTAATCCTCTCACGGCTTATACTGAACTTTTACTCCCCAGTAACCTTTTATTTTATAAGATGCTCTGCAATTTTTCTGATTAGTTTAATCATCTTCAAACCAAACTTTAAAGAATTAGACAAAAAAACATTTGGACTTACTTTCATTACCGGAGTAATTTGGGTTGTTTATAGAATTGTTGTTTATTATGGTTATTTGAACTATGGCATAATCTTTACCACCTTGATGATAATGCTCGGTCCTATCTTCATCTACATTTTTGCATATATTTTCTTAAAAGAAAAGCTCAACTGGAAGAATATTACCACCGCAATAATCATAATTGGCTGTGTTCTATATGTGAGCTTGGCTTAAACGGATAAAAAGAATTTATAAAATTTCTAATTCAAGAAAAATCAAAGTTTTTTTCTTAGTTCTACAAATGGCTCTAGCAATTCAGGTTTAACTGTTGCTTCTAATCCTTTTACTGCGCTATCAAAAGATTGTAAATCAGCCATTGTATAAGCTCTTATGTTTGAGGCACCCTTACCCGGCGCACCTAGCGCCTCCGGCGCTATACCGACGAAACGACCACAGCCACTGTCAAGGTCATACCTGACACTGGCAACCGACCTGTGCTCGAGCCTGTTGACATACCACGCCCTCATCTTTGGAGCATCTCCAGCTGAATCTGGGTAAACTCCCATCGCAGTATCATAACCAAATCTTTCTTTGCCTTCTGCAAAGATATAATCCGCATAATCGTTAAGTAATCCCTGATCTCTTGCCAAAACTTTCCAAACAGGATGAGCTTTAACATCTTCTCTAGACATCCAATCATTTACTTTCCCAATCTTGCCTTTCTTGAATTCTTCTCCTTGTAAGGCATTATAATCATCTTCTGTTAAAAGTAAAGCTCCGCCCACTCTCTGAGTTTCAGGAGTCATATCCCTTAAAGTCTGAGAATCTAAAACAATTTTTACCCTTCCATCTGGATGGTATGCGATAGCATCACCAGTATCAAAATAATTATCCATCCAAGCAGTTTTTACTTCTGCAGGACCATTTCTATAATCAAGTCTTCTTTGCATTAATTGAGAAGCATTCATTGGAACTCTACCTTCGGCTACAAGCTTAGGCATTAGCTTAGGCATTTGTTCTACGTTTCTGCCATAAAATTCTTTGTATGCTTCTGGTGTTGCATTAAGTTTTATTGCCATGTTTTTTATAAAAATATGCGGTTTAATACTCTTCCATGCCCGAAGGCATTCCTCT
>JAHIEH010000006.1 GCA_018901675.1 Nanobdellota archaeon | reverse complement strand
TCAATCTTGACAGAATAAAAACAATTCTTGAGCACTTCAGGAATGCAAATTCCTGAGAGTCATCAAAAACTTCTGTTTTTGAGATGCTCAAGACACCAAGAATCCAGTCAATCAAGGATTCTTGGGTGCGCTCAAGAATCTTAGATTCTTGACGACCAGACATGCCATACATGTCAAGAATGTTTTTACATTTCGTACATTCTTGAACATGTCAAAAACTTTTAGTTTTTGAGCACTATCGGAAATGCAATGATTTCCGAAGCTCTCGGAAATTCACATTTCCGAAGATTTATTGTATGGTTCTTGACATCGTCGTAGTTTAGCTGTTATTTAAGCTTTTTTGGTGCTAAAATGCATCAATCACCAAAAATTTAAATCAAAATTAACCCTAAGCAGCCATTCCTAATTCTCTTCTCTCTGCTTTTCTTTCTTCTCTTTCTCTCTCAAATGAATTAGACAATTTTTCTTTTTTCTTTTCTTTAGGATGAACCAGTTTAGCTAAAACAAGATAATAAGGCCTTATTGCTTTTTTCCATATGTCATATTTATCTTTTTTATTAGGCTCTTTATCCTGCTCTTCGTGAGCTTTCCTTAAACTGTCTTTGATTATTCTTTCAAGCTTGTTTTTGTTTATTTCCCTTTCTTCAGTAGAAACTGCTTTATTGAATTTTCTTTGAGTATGACTTGCAAATTCCTTGAATAACGCCGAAGCATAATCCTGCCTGTTTCCAAAATAAGCAAAGGATTCTTGCAGCCATTCAGGAAGGCTTTTTATCTGCTTAACAGTATAATTCTGCATTTTTTGGGCATCCTGACTTGCTGCGGAAATTTCTTTAATCTCATCTGAAAGCTTAACAAACTTATCATGCTCTTCATTTCCAGTTTTGTACAAAGGCAGGTTAGAAACTAACTTGAGAGCATCTTTTTCATCTGTTTTCCCAAAAAAATCATTTAAGTTCTTTTTAACATACTTAGCTATTGCATCTATACCGTAAGTATAAGCTCTATCTGCTTCACCACTGGCAACAGAAAGAGGATTGGTTAATTCACTATAAAATTGATCATCACCATGCAAAAGTGTAGATAAATCGGAAAGAACACTTGGGTTGTTTGGCTCTTTTTGCATTGTTTCAATGTATTCTTCTAAGTCAGACAAATCTCCAAATTTGTCAACAAAAGTCTTTCTATCATAACTTTCCTCGGGATTTATACAAGTAAAATAATTTGATGCAAGTGTATCATTTGGCATTTTAATTTAACCCCCTTAATTCTTCAGTCATTTTATTTAGAATTATCTTTGTTTTTATAGTTTTAGGATAATCAAATCTCTTTTTACATCTAGGGCAAGACTTTGGTGTCTCTTTCCTCGATTCCCATACATATTCGCAATATTCGCAATATTCGCATATCATTTTAGTTTTATTTTGCGTATTTTTTAAGTTAATAATAGTAGTAATAAACTCTTTATAAACATTTCTATTGTTATAATTTAATAATAGTAACAAATTATGGCTACTACTCCTTCAATCAAGAAAGTATATTAATGCTGTAAAGTCAGGCAGAAGCAGATAAGATGAATAAAGAGCATAAGTAAAAATTACACCATGATGTATTCAATGACATGAATATCCCCATTTATGCATTGGCTATCGGGAAAGACATACTATTCCGGCTCATTATTAGCATCTTCCACTGCAGTTTCCTCATACAGAATTCTAGTTTTGCAGGGTAGTTTTGCCTTTATCTGATGAAGTAATTTCCTTGCAAGTGCAGTTGCTTTTTTGTTTTGAAAAGCAAAAAAGAATATTTTCCCGCCTTTTTTAACAATTGCAGCCCTTGCTATTGCCTTTCCAAAAGACAATTGCATTCCTGTCTGCATTCTATCCGAACCCGCTCCTGTAAGCATTTTATTCTCTCTTTGAATATGATGCGGATAAGTTTTAACCATAAACAAATACTGCCCTGGGAAACTGGTTTCCAAATTTCTGTTTACAAACTGCCTTGATGCTTCTAATGCATTGCTTCTTATTTGTATGTCTTCTGTTGAAATTAAAATTAAATGATATGGGAGCTTTCCTTGTTCAAAAAACTTCTGATTCCCCATAGTAAACTTAACAACTTCTTGCGGGGGAACTGTTTTCACATAAGACTTGCTTTTTAATTTACTTCTTCGAGTATAAGGAACTACATATTTTTTTGAATATGAACGTGCTTTTCTTAATGCCATTATATGCACCCCCTTGAATCAATTATGCTTTCAATTTCACCCCTTGTTATCTCTTCTTCTTCCTGCCTTTCCCACTTTGAATAAGAAGAACAACTAAATCCGCTTGTTTTTAGAAGTTCATACATCTCGCATACTTCTATTTCATTGTCCTCGTGTTTATTTTTGCATACACTATAATACTTACATTTAGAATCTGCTATATTCATCATTTCTCCTTTACCTCAACTTCTGTTGTTATTGCCTGTCCAGGCAATCCTTTCTCAAAAATAGCCCTTACTAATCCTTTCCCCCCGTGAGCACCTGAAATCTTGCCATTGATTATTTTTCCAGCAGGCGATTTCCATGAAACCTCTTTGCCTTTAAATTTTTCAGCGTCTTCCCGCGTCTTCAATCCCAATTCTATCAAAAAATGCCTTTCATGGATAGTGTGCCTTCCTCTTCTGAATTGTATAACTTTTCCTTTCATATTTGAATTCCTCTGGAATTTAATATTCAAAAATCTTTTCGATTTTTGTGATGATATATGATTGAGAAAATGGTTTTTAAACCTTATCTCCAAAAGTTGTCTATCAAAGAACTATCTCAAAACGTGAAAAATGCTAATTTTTCAGGCCCCGAAATTATATAATAATTTCGAAGTCGCCAAACTCTTTTCTTAGAACTTCAAAAACTTGGGGGTTTATGCCAACTTCTTTTTTGTTCCTCTGCTCTGAAACAGCATTGCTCATTTCTTCACTATTAGAATCTTCAATTTTGTTTGTTATCTTTTTTACAACATCTCCTGCAACCAAAAATGCCTGCCCGTTGCAGAAAACAAGCTCTGCAATTTTTTCTTTGTCATCTTTTTTCTCTTTATACTTTATCCTCATTCTTCCTTTGTCTATCAAAGCCAAGTCACATCTCTGCGAATATTCAACAAGTCCGTTTATCAGCATAGATGCATTTTTTCTTGCACGCTCAACCTTGTGCATATCCAGCTTTCCTTTTTTAAACTCATCTTTTGCATTTGCAATATCTTTCAAAATAACCATAAATTGCTGTGGAAATTTGCCGGTTTTTACCATTTTATCCCCAAACTCCCTAATTAACTTCTGCTCTTTTTCTTTTCCAAAAATCGCTTCTAAAAGGCTGAAAACATCTTTATAGATTTGCCCTATTGTTTTTTCCTGCGCTCTTTTTTCAATTTGCTCTCTTAATTCTTTCAGCCTTTTAAGATAATCCTCCACATCTTTCAAAAGCTTATCAACTTCTTTTCCAGAAACCTCTTTAATTTTTTTATGTTCATAACCTTTGTAGTATTTTATTGCAATCTCTTCTAGAATATCAATATATTTTTTCTCAAGCATTTTTTCTTTTTCAACAAAAATTTTTCTCATCTCATTTACAGTTTCTCTTGTGTTTGGCGGAGGCAGTCCATAAAGCATTAATAATGCCTGGCTTGGAGTTATAACCCCCCAATAAATGTCTCCAAGAACTGCATCGAGCAAAGTGTCTTTAACTCTTTTTACAACCTTGTCGCCCATAGACATAAACATATCTATAGCTTCGGGAGAAGGTTTTAACTTTCCCATTTTAAGAAGAACTTTCCATGGCATAAATGTTCCTCGGTCATAAATAGGGATACCATCTCGTATAAAAGTGAAAATAACAGGGTGAGCATCTTTAACAGATTCCCAGAATTCAGTCAATAGATAAGGCTGAACATTAAGAATATTCTTCTTTACCCCTGCAAGTGCATTTGCTTCCATTACATATTCACCACAGATTATTGACCTTAATTTTTCCCTTAATTCCAGCCTTGGCATTCTTTTAACATCAGTATCATTGATTATTACAAAAACATCCAAATCAGAAGTCTTAGTTGCATCTCCCCTTACCATACTACCGGCTATAACATATGAAACAACATATCTCTCAAATTTTCTCAAAACCAAAGATTTGTGAATCTCTGCAACTCTTATTGCAGCAAGAATTCCCTTGTCATACAAAGGAAAAGCCATAGCCATAGCTGAAAAAAGCTCAAATTTGCTGTCAAGACATGTCTCCCACAAATCCACAGGAGTTTTAATATGAAGCCAGATTTTTTGCTTTGATTTCTCAATCTCTTTAATAATATCTTCTTTTATTTTTCCAGCTTCTTTAATATTTTCCTCGGGAATTAAAATTAAAAGATGAATATGCTTGTCAGTTTCCTTCGGCGCTTCCTCTTCTTCAATAAAGAATTTCAGTGACTGTGGTGGAAGAATTCCAATCGCCTGCGTGTATTTGTATTTGTTAACAATATAACCTTTAAGTTTTTCAAGTTTTTCCTTGGTTTTCTCCATCTCTTTCTTGACTTTCTCTGCATCTTCTGGAAGAATATTCTTGTCTTTACTATTGTATTTGCTCTCTTTATTCATTTCGGGTATTTCTTCCTGAACCATAAGGAAAAAAGAAATTTCTTGCTTATAAAGGTTACTACTAAAACATAACTGCGTTTGATATGTTTGTCTCACCTGGCATTTTCACTTCAAAATCTTTAAAAGGCTTTATTTGTATATATTTTAAAGAGTTTAAAGGCCCGTTAGTCTAATGGCAGAACACCTCGTTTACACCGAGGAAGCAGAAGTCCGATTCTTCTACGGGCCATGATTTTACACTGAGGAAGCAGAAGTCCGATTACTTCAAAAT
>JAHIEH010000064.1 GCA_018901675.1 Nanobdellota archaeon | reverse complement strand
TGGCGTGTTTTGGTCGTCAAGAATCTTAGATTCTTGAGCGCACCCAAGAATCCCTAATTGACCAGATTCTTGGTGTCTTGAGCATCTCAAAAACAGAAGTTTTTGATGACTCTCAGGAATTTGTATTCCTGAAGTGCTCAAGAATTGTTTTTTATGCAAACTCCCTACTTTAGTTCGTGAGAAAATAAAAACAATTCTTGATATATTAGTCCTCTGCTTCAAGCTCGAGAATAAGCTTTCCATTAGATAGTTTATGGTTTATTATCGGCAGGCTTATTGGAATCAGCTTAAAATAAGCCTTGTCTTTTCCTAATGCCTTTATTTCAATGCTGTTTTCTAACTGGATTATGGAAATGTCTTTTTCAGATTTTACTCCGGGCATCTCAATTTCATAAACAATCTTGTTGGATAATCTTCTTATGTTTGTTGCTGGTTCTGTTCTTGGAAGAGTTGAAAGTCTTTTTAAGTTCTGTTCTGACAATTGAATTTGCTGGGCTCTATTGTTTAATCTGGTTTTCGTTGTCTGCTCTTCTCTGAATTCGGGAGTATTGCCAAAGGATTTTACATTTATCTTTGGAGGTTCGTTGCCAAAAGAGGAAATGCTTATACTTATGCCTCCGCTTTTTGCTCCTCTCTTTGGTTCAATCAACTTTTTATTGTCAATCTTGCCAATTTCTTTGTCTAATTCTCTGAATTGTTTGTCAAAACCTTTTATCAGAGAGTTAAAGAGCATATCCACGCCTGCTGGAAGTTTTATCTCTGTTGAAATTGGGGTAAAATCATTCTTCCCTAACATTCCCCAATCACTTTTATCAAGCCCATTAAAAGAGATTCCGCAATAAGGGCAAAAATCATAGCTTTTGCTTATTTTTTTGCCGCATCTTTTGCATATTTTATTGTTAAACATGTCATTTTTTATATAAAATAGTTTAAATAACTTTCGGGGAAAGGTTTAGTTATTGTTCTAATCAACTATGGAAAAAGGATAGCTAATCGATTAATCTTTTTTGTAGATATTCCATATCCAGTTTTTATTAAAACCATCTAATCCATCTTCCACTTCTCTCTCTGCTTTTTTTATCTCTCTTTCTATCCAGACAAGGTTATTCCTTATTTCTGGAGCAGGGTTTAGCATGGATAAATTGAATTGGGGCATTTTTTCTATTTTCCTTGCCTCTTTTATTCTTGGAATGAAAACAAAACCCACGAGCGCCCTTAAAACACTAGAGATTAAGAATACAAACAAAAATTTGTTCATAAAATTTATGGGAACATATTGTGTTAAAAAACCGCCTATCATTGCTCCTGCGAACATCCCGACTCCCAGAAGAATGTTGTAATAAGCAATGCAGAGCCCCCGATGGTTGGGCCTTACAGAATCATATATAAAATTATTTGAACTTAAGTTGAAGGTTGCCCAGCCAATACCGGATATTAACTCTGTGAAAAAAAGCAAATAAAATATATTTCTTGAGAAAAGCCATAGTAAAGGGGTGAGAGAGATAAAGATAGTTGATAATTTAAGCATGTTTTTATTCCCAAACTTGTTTGAAAGTTTTCCTATCAATGTTATAAATATTAATGAGTAGATTGTAGCGCTCATACTGATAAGCATAAACATTTTGTAGTTGAAATTTAAATCTTTTAGCATGTAAACCGCGAAAAACGGGCTTGCTATCATCACTGAAAAATAAAAGAAAGAAGCGTAGATTACAAACTTCCCAAAATTTGTTTTAGTGCCTTTTTTAAGAAAATCTGTGAAGGAGAAATAATATCTTTTTCCTAAACTTAATTTTGGCTCGTAGTGTTTTTTGAAAAGAGCCACAGCTTTCAGCCGCCCAAATATTGCAATTGAGAATAAGATAGTAAAACCAATCAAAGCAAATCCTTTAGTTTTAAAGAAATCTAAAATAAATGCTGCTGCTAATGCCGAGATTAATGCCACTGCCCCGTTTATTCTGTTTCTTATACTAAAATATATGCCTCTTTTGTTTTCCGGAACTAAATCCCCCATTAAAGAAAACCAGGGTGGTGTTGCAATAGAACCAAGCAGAGTAAGCAGAAGATAGAAAAAAATTAAAGCATAAGGAAGGTATTCTCTTCCTATATCTTTCCAGAAGAAGAAAATTAGCGAAAGGATGGGGAGCCACATTAGTGCCTGAAGAAAAACAAATTTTATAATGATGTTTTTTCTATTTTGTTTTTCCATTAACTTTGAGCCATAAATTTGCGATAAGGGGGAGATGAGGCTTACAAAAGAAGAGATAAAGCCAATTTGAAGGTTGCTGGAGTTTAGCGCTAAGGCAAAAGGAGTTATGTAATTATTTCCAAAACCACTCGTTAAAGAAGAATAAGAGCCCTCTTTAATGCTTAATTTGAGGGTTTTCTTTTTTAATTTTTCAACCTCTTTTTTGTTCATGT
>JAHIEH010000063.1 GCA_018901675.1 Nanobdellota archaeon | reverse complement strand
TATGTAAGTGCAACGAAAACAAAAAATATGTATCATGAAGTAAAAATTAAATTCTGGGCTTATAATGAACTTGTAAACCTTAGTTTTAGTTGATTAATAGTGATAGCTGTGTTGTTTTTTAGGATTCATGCAACACAGCTGGAGGGGGATAAATGCCACAACGAGATGTTAAACCTTGTTTTACTTCATCATCTTTTCAAGAATTTTTCTTACAACTTGATAATCTGCCCGCTTTTGGGTTTCTTTCATTACTTGCCCGATAAGAAAATTTAGAGATTCTTTTTTCCCTGATTTGAAATCTGAAACAGCCTGTTTGTTTGCTGATAAAATATCTTTGCATATTTTTCCAATTTTATCTACTGCAGAGATTTTTTTGTTTTTTTCTGCTTGTTTTGAAGGAGAAAAAGATTTTGGAATGAACTGGTTTAAAATTTCCTTTGCTTTTAACTCTGTTATTTTTTCCTGTTTAATGAGTTTCAACAATTCAATAAAATGGCTTGGCTGAATTTCAACTTCATCAAATTCTTTTTTGTTGTAATTTAGCACCCTTAAGAGTTCAATTGTTGTCCATGGAACCGCGATTTCTTTTGGAATTTGTTCAATAACTTTCTCAAAAAATTCTGCGATATCTATTCTCTTTGTTAGAATTTCTGCGGGGTTTTTATCTATTTTGTGCTTCTTAATCAGCTTTTTTAGTTTTTCCTGTGGAGTTTCAGGCAGATTAGATTTAATCTCTTTTACTCTTTTGTTTTCTATTTTTAGAATAGGTAGGTCTGGGTCTGAAATAAACCTGTAATCTTCTGCCTGTTCTTTTGAACGCATTTTTACTGTAATGTTTTTTGCTTCATCATATCTTCTTGTTTCTTGGGTTAAAGGCGGTTCTTTTTCCTGCCTTATTATTTCAATATCAATAGCATTTTTTATGCTTGTTAAAGAATTTATGTTTTTTATTTCAATTCTTTCTCCATTGTTTATTGAAACATTCACATCTGCTTTTATTCCTGAATCTTTGTCAATGGCATTTATATAACTCAATGTATGTAAAAGTTGTTTAAGCCATTCAACAACTTGCTCTGAATCTTTGAAATCAGGATCGGTTACAATTTCAACTAATGGTGAGCCACTTCTGTTGTAATCTACCTCTCCTGTTAGTGGATTCCAGGCCGCTGGATCTTCTTCTAAATGGGCTTCTCTAATTCTTATGCTTTGAAATGTTCCTCTGATTCCGACTGGAGTGGCATAAGTTCCTGAAAGAGTATTTTGATAACCCTTAGGGAGGTCTGGCCAATCATAATGTTTTCTCTGCCAAATAAGTTTATCATTTATTTTGCAGTTAAGAATTAAAGCAATTTGGATTATTTTTTTTACTGCTTCTGAATTTGGAAGCATCGGTTTTGCACCTGGCTGGCTTGTGCAGATAGGGCAGATGTAAGTGTTTGGCTCTGCATTTTTTGCTCCATGAATTGCTTTGCAATTGCAGAAAAGCTTTTCTTTTGTGCTTAGGTAGCCGTGGATTTCTAATCCAATCATAATCTGATTTTTTTTAACATCTTTTTGCATGATTGAATTAAGAGACAAGTGTTTTTATAGATTTTGATAAGGTTTTTATATACAACCCTGTTTTATTATTCATGATCGTAGAAACAGGGGATTATGTTAAAGTAAAACTGGTTAAGGAAGAATATCTGGGAATATTACTTGAAGCGCCAAAAGATGAAAAAGGGATTATACTATTAAAATTAGATTCTGGGTATAATATTGGATTAGACAGAAAAAAAATCCTTAATATTAAAGTTTTGAGAAAGGCGAAGGAAGAAAAAGAGGAAAAGATTTCTATAAAAAAACAGGCAGACAAGCCGAATGTTGCAATGATTCTTACTGGCGGGACAATTTCTTCAACTTTAGATGTAAAAACCGGAGCTGTAAAATGGCTTACTTCTCCTGAAAAGCTTTTTCAGTTTTATCCTGACTTGTTCAAGCATGTTAATATTTTGAAAGTGGAAGTGCCTTTTATGAAAGGAAGTGAAAATATGTCTTATAATGATTGGAGAAAAATTTCAAAAGTTGCAGTAAAGTTACTTAATGATGATAATGTTAAGGGTTTGATAATAAGCCATGGGACTGACTTTCTGCATTATACCTCTGCTGCTTTGAGTTTCTTTCTTAGAAATTTGAACAAGCCTGTTGTTTTAACTTATTCGCAGAGAAGTTCTGACAGGGCGAGCAGTGATGCTTCTTTAAATTTAGAATGCAGTGCAATTGCTTCTGTTTCGGATATTGCAGAAGTTATGCTTGTCGGGCATGCTTCTGATAATGATGATTTTTGTTATGCAATGCCTGGAACAAAAGTAAGAAAATTGCATAGCTCAAGAAGAGACGCATTTAAAGTTGTAAATACCACACCATTTGCAAAAATATCTCCGGGATATATTGCGAAAATTTCTGATTATAAAACAAGAAGCCAGGTTAAAGGAAAAGTAAAATTAGATGATAAATTTGAGGAAAAAATTGCTTTAGTTAAATTTTATCCTGGAATGAATCCTTCAATTCTGGATTATTATATTAAAAACAAATACAAGGGGCTTGTTATAGAAGTTTCCGGACTCGGGCATCTGGCTATTGGAAAAGAAGCAAGATATAATCTTCTTCCAAAAATAAAAGAAGCAATAAGCAAAGGAATTATTGTTTGCGCTGCCCCACAAACTATTTATGGTAGATTAGACCCTCTAGTTTATAGTCCTGGAAGAGAACTATTAAATGCAGGAATAATTTTTCTTGAAGATATGCTGGCAGAAACAGCTTTGATAAAACTTGGCTGGGTGCTAGGACATAAGGAATGGGCAAAAAGCAAAGAAATTGTAAAGGAAAAAATGCTTGAAAATTTCAGCCATGAAATAAATGATAGGTTAGAAGAGTGAGATGAAAAAATTATATTTGATTCTGGTTATAATCGTCATACTGATAATGGATTTGATGGTTATCCGATTTGTTATTGGTGGTGATGAAGATTCTTGGATTAAAGACGAAAAAGGCATTTGGGTTAAACATGGCAATCCAGGGGGGTTACCAAATTATGTCCAAGAACAACAGCAGGCAATTACTTGTGCTTTAAATTTGTATTCACAAAAAAAGGCAGGGAGTATGGAATTCTTATCCCAATGCTTAGGAACTTGCGAATTGGGGGGGGGTTATGCTGTTGATATTGTGCATGCGCCAAGAGTAGAAGAAGACAATCATGCCGAAAATCAGTGTGAAGATTATAAACAAGGGAAAGCAAAGAATTTTATTGAATTGGATAAAAATGGAGAAGTGGTAATGGTAAATTAGTTTACTATTCTAATTTAGTTGTTACTTTAATGTGGTTACATATGGAAAGATTTATAAGTAGAAAATGAAACAATCAGTTATGGCAAAAGAAATAAGAAGAAAACCCCATAAGTTGGACGATGTCATAGTTACAGAATCTATACAGTCAGTCAATATAATAAAACAATTGAATAAAATGGGAGGGTTCATAGCGGGAGGGATGGCAGTTCAGAGTTATATACCTCCTGAAGAATACAGGCCAACTATTGATCTTGACTTCAATTTAGATTGGTTGGGCGGGGCAGCTAATTTTAAAGAACTAACTGAACCATTAAAAGATTACTTGGGGGCATTAGGCTATTCTATTAAATTTAGAAAAAAAGGATTAACCTATGAATATGAAATAGAAAAGGAAGGCGATTCATTTTTAATTCAACATCCCCGAAGATCTAAATCTTATTTTGAAGGGGACAAAAAAAAATCCCTCAGAAGAGAAATAACCAATGAAAGAATTGTGTCTAAGGAGGGATTGAAATACGCTGTTTTAAGTCCAGAAGATTTGGTGATACATAAATTAACCAGAATCTTAAAATTCTCAGAAGAGTATGATATAAAAATACCTTCCACCAGATTGAAAAATTCTGCAGATGTTTTGAGAACAGATTTGTTGAGTAGAGGGGATAATATATCTCCCCAAGATATTGCAAGATTAAGAATTTATTATGATTGTGTTGATGTTAAATGTTTATCTAAATATGCCGGATTAAACCAAAATTACTTTTCTGAAGTTAAGAAAGATTGGAGGGGTTATGTACAAGATGATAAGTTTAAATCCGTCTTGGATAGATTAGAAGTTTCTTTAGAGTAAAAACCACTAACCTTAAATAATCTTTTTCTCTTTTCTTTTCATGACTGAAGAGAGATTTGATTATGCAAAACTTGGCTTGAAATGCGGACTTGAGATTCATCAGCAGATTGATACTAATAAGCTGTTCTGCAATTGCCCAAGCGTTTTAAGAAGTGAAGAGCCTGATTTTACTGTTCTAAGAAAATTACACGCTGTTGCTGGGCAAACAGGAGAAGTAGATGAGGCTGCAGTTTATGAATCAGAGCTTGGAAAAGAATTTGTTTATCAGGGTTATGACACTACTTGCCTTGTTGAATTGGATGAAGAGCCGCCTCATGAAATTAATAAAGACGCTTTGAAAATTGCATTACAAGTTGCTGTTTTTTTAAATTGTAAAATTATTCCTATAAGCCAGATAATGAGAAAAACAGTTATTGATGGAAGTAATACTTCTGGTTTTCAAAGAACAGTTGTTATTGCTAAGAATGGATGGTTTGACACTCCTTATGGGAGAGTTGGGATTGAAACTATTGGTTTGGAAGAAGATGCTGCAAGGATTATAGAGAAAAGGGAAGATGAAGTGGTTTTTAGATTGGACAGATTAGGTATTCCATTAATTGAGGTTGCAACTTCTCCTGACATGAAAACTCCTGAACAGGCAAAAGAAGCTGCTCTGCATATTGGAGAAATTTTAAGAGCTTGTAAAGTTAAAAGAGGAATTGGAACAATAAGGCAGGATGTTAATATATCCATAAAAGGAGGAAACAGAATTGAAATAAAAGGAGTTCAAGAGCCGGCTTTAATTATTAAGACTATTAATTCTGAAATACAAAGGCAGTTAAAACTTTTGGAAAATAAAGAAAAAATTAAAAAAGAAGTTAGGCAAGCTTTGCCAGATGGGGATACTAAATTTATGAGGCCAATGCCCGGGGCTGCAAGAATGTATCCTGAAACGGACTTGCCTTTGCTGAAAATTTCAAGAGATTTAATTAATGATGTGAAAAAGTCTCTTCCTAAATTAAAATCTGAGAAGAGGGAAGAGTTGAGAACAACAGGATTGAATGAAGAAATGATGAAGCTTATTTTAGACGAAGATAAACTTGAAGAATTTAAAGAGATGTTAATCGTTGCAAACAAGCCAAAGTTAATCGCCAAAATGCTTTTAATTTTTCCTAAAGAAATCTCAAGCCATGAGGGGGTTGAAAAAGAGACTATTGGGGGCAGATTAAACAAAGATGCTTTAATTTTTGTTCTTGAAGCTTTAGAACAGGGAAAAATAGACGAGAATCAGGTTAAGCAGGTTTTGACAAGAGTTGCTAAAGGAACTTTGCCAAGAGACGCCATACTCTTTAAGAAGCAGGATTCAAGTGAAATTGAAGAGGCAATAATGAAGTTGATTAAAGAAAAGTCCGGATTGAATGCAAATGCTTACATGGGATTGGTGATGAAAGAATTTAAAGGAAAAATTTCTGGAAAAGAGGCAATGGAAATAATTTTAAAGTATATGAAATAAGGTTAAGTATGGAAAGAAGTTATATTGAAGATGTATTGAAAGGGAAGGAGCAAAAGGTACTTGTAAAAGGATGGGTTCATGATACACGGGATTTGGGAAAAGTTAGGTTTATGCTTGTTAGAGACTTGACAGGAGTTATACAAGTTGTTGCTACAAAAGACCATAATTCTTTTAAACAAATGGCTCCTTCAAGAGAAAGCGTTATTTCTGTTGAAGGCAAAGCTGTGAAGAGCAAACAGGCTCCTGGAGGAGTTGAAATTGTGCCTGAAAAAATTGAGCTGTTAAGCAAGGCAGAATCACCCTTGCCGATAGATGTTTCTGAATTCTCAAAGACAGAATTGCCGAAGAGGTTGGATTACAGGTTTTTAGATTTTCACAGGCAAAGAACACAGGCAATATTTAAAATTCAAAATGAAATTTCAAATGTTTTTAGAGAGCATTTTTATAAAAAGAAATTTATCGAGATGCAACCTCCTTGCATAATTTCTTCTGCAAGTGAAGGAGGAACTGATTTATTTGCCTGTCAGTATTTTGAAAAGAAAGCTTACTTAGCTCAATCCCCACAACTTTACAAGCAGATGTTAGCATGTTCTATGGAAAAAACATTTATGATTACTCCTGTTTGGAGAGCAGAGAAGCACAATACTCCAAGGCATATTAATGAGATAAGGCAGATGGATATTGAAATGGCTTTTGCAAACCAAGAAAGCATTATGAAAGAGCTTGAAGAAGTTGTTCAGGACATTGTTAAAAGAGTTTTAGAAAATTGCAAAAAAGAACTTGAAACTTTAGGAGTTAAAAATCTCAAGGTTCCTAAAGCTGTTTATTTAAGCTATGAAGATGCAATCAAAAAAATAGGAGGAAAAGTGGGAGAAGATTTTACTCCAGAGCAAGAAAGAAAGCTTTGTGATATGCACAAAGATAGTATCGTTTTTACACATTCTTGGCCTAGTTCAATAAAACCATTTTATGTTATGCCTAAAGATGAAAAAAAGGATGCAAAGTTAAGTGAAGGATTTGATGTTTTGTATGGTGGTATGGAAATATGTTCAGGAGGGCAGAGAATTCATATTCCTGATTTGCTGA
This sequence comes from Nanobdellota archaeon, assembly GCA_018901675.1. GTDB lineage: Archaea > Nanobdellota > Nanobdellia > Pacearchaeales > GW2011-AR1 > JAHIEH01. The sequence goes on along the minus strand of JAHIEH010000063.1, from coordinate 232 downwards.
TTGAAAGAATAAAAGCTAAGGGGTTAAACCCAAAAAATTTTGAGGCGTATATAAACAGCTTTAGATATGGAGCTCCTATGCATGCTGGTTGGAGTATTGGTTTGGAAAGGCTCACTCAGATTATTTGTGGATTAGATAATGTAAAGGAAGCGACAATGTTCCCAAGAGACAGAGATAGATTAGTTCCGTGAGGTCAGGTGCCTACAATTTTGAAAAGCATGGTCATCTAAGT
>JAHIEH010000062.1 GCA_018901675.1 Nanobdellota archaeon | reverse complement strand
ATTATCATACTTGCATATTGAAATCATAGATAAAGGTACAAATATATTATGAGCTGGCCTGAACCAGCTACCTTCTTTAAAACTTAAATTGGTTATTCTTTTTTGAATATCAACTTCTATTGGGTATAGAATCTTTTCTAACTTTTTGTTTAATATTTTGTTTTTACTTTCAAGAATTTCTTTCATAATACCAACTATTTCTTCTCTTATTTTCTCTGTACTAAAATCAATTGACATCTCCTCTTTATGAAACATCTATTTAAAAATGTTTTTTATTCATTTTCATAGATATCCCGGTGTCCATTGCCTATCGGTAGGTGCAGGGGTTATTTCACTTTCCATCTCTTTCTCAAGCAATTCGCAAAGAATATGGATTATTGAAACATGCGCTTCTTGTATTCGGGGGGTGTTATCAGATGGTACGAGTATGCAAACATCAGTCAATTCCTCAAGTTGATAACCATTTTTTCCTGTAAAACCGATAGTAATTGTTTTTAGCTCTCTTGCTTTTTTCATTGCATTTAACACATTTGAGGAATTACCACTTGTGGATATGCCAATAACAACATCGCCCTCATTTGCCAGTGTTTCTATCTGTCTTTCAAAAACTTTGTCATAACCAAAGTCATTAGCAATTGATGTAATTATTGATGAATCGGTGGTAAGAGCTATTGCAGGAAACCCCTTTCTTTCCATTTTAAATCTTCCAACTAACTCTCCGGCAAGATGCTGTGCATCAGATGCGGAGCCTCCATTACCAAACACAAGGATTTTCTTTTTATTTTTGTAAGCATTCATTATTATTTTTGTTGCTTTCTCTATTTTATCTAACTGGTTGGTTATAACTGCTTTTTTAACTTCTATACTTTCAAAAAGGATATTTCTAATGTCTCTCCTGAGAAGATTTATTAATTCTTCCTTTGACACTGTGGCAGTTCCTACTTTTCCAACTACTATTCCTGCTGCCTTGTTTGCAATATCTGCTGCTTCTAATAAAGAAGCTCCTGAAGCAATAGCCAGAGTAAATGATGCATTTACAGTATCACCTGCTCCGCTTACATCATAAATCTCTTTTGCTTCTGTTGGTATATGAGTAATAGCTCCATTTTTCTCAAAAAGGCTCATGCCCCTGCTTCCTCTTGTTATTAACACATTAGAGTTTAGTTGCTGCATTATTTTTTTGCCCACCCCTTCTATAGAGGGGTCATCAATATCCGTACCTCTAAAGTTTTCTATATCAATTGTTCCTGCTATCTCACTCGCTTCTTTAGCATTAGGCATCACCACATAAACATCCCTAAATAAATTAATATTAGAAGGTTTGGGGTCTGCGATTATTGGTTTATTAAATATTTTTGACTGATTTATTATGGCTTGCATTACTCTCTCTGTAACTACCCCTTTCTTATAATCTGAAATAGAAATAGCATCTACATGCCTGATTGTATTTTCTATCTTGATTATTAAAAGATCCTCTACTTCTCTGCTTAGAGGGCAAAGTTCCTCGTAATCTATTCTTAACAACTGCTGACTCCCTCCTAAAACCCTTATTTTTTCTATAGTACATCTGTCCTTGTCGAGAATGATATTATCTGTATTAATATTGGCTTTTCTTAACTCTTCCATAAGGATTTCATTGGATAAACCAGTTCCTATTACCCCGCATAAATAAGCCTTGCCACCAAGCGAAGAAATGTTATTTGCAGTGTTGCCTGCTCCTCCAAGAGAATATTTTTCTTTTTGGATGTGTGCCACAGGAATTGGCGCTTCAGGAGATATTCTTGAAACATTGCTGTAAAGATACTTATCAAGCATTATATCTCCAACAACAAGCACACTTTTTTCGTTAAATTTATTCGCTATCTTGTCGATATCCATTTTATATCAAAAGAGTGTAATGAATAAAAAGATAGTAAATTAACCGTCTTTTATTTTTGTCACTCCTTTTGTTATTTTAAATAAATTTAGGTGTATTAAAGGATTTATGTATAAAGAATATATAGTTAATCTATTGAGTTTAGTACTTCCTCTACAGAGATACTATTAACAAGCTCTTCGCTGAACTGGTCCATTTTCTCTGGAAAAAATTCATAAAGCATTGGAGATACTAACTTCTTCAAAATGCCATAGCTTTCTACTTCATTTGGGGGGGTACAAAAAAATAATGCAATAGTTGGCTTTTTCATTGCAATTGAAACATGCAAAGCAAGGCTATCTGAACAAATGACTACTTTACAAAGATTCACAAGAGATGCAAACTGCCTTATTGTGTTGTCGGGATTATTTTGACAAACCTTTATGCTTCCGTTGTTCAATTCTCTTACAATCACATTAATTTTGTCTTTTTCATCTGCTCCAGCAAAAAGTAATATTTCATAACCCTTTTCCTTTGCTCTGATTATAAAGTCTTTAATTTTATTTTCAGCCCATGCCTTTGAAGGCCATCTTGGGCCTGCACCCAAGTGTATCCCTATAAGTTTTTCTTTGTTAATAGAATTAGATTTTAAAAAATTCTCTGCATACTCTTCATCTTCCTTTGTCAAATATATAATGCTATGCTGTTTTTTATAAGGTAACTCCGCAGCCTCAAACATCATCTCTTGATAAGTTTTTTTATTTGTTTTTTTGGTTTCGTCGTCAAAAAGCGTATTTAAATAGTATTCTGCAGGAAGATTAAAAGCAGAAGCGTAACCCCCTTCTGAATAAAAACCGTATTTTTTTTCTGCATTTGTCTTTTCTGCTAATTGTGTTGCATCTTCTTCAATATCAAAATTGTAAAGAATATCAAATTTCTCATTGAAAGTTACGGGTAATGGAAAAACCCTGTTGATTAAATGGTGAGTTTCTAAAATACCAGTAGCATTGGGCTTTGTTACCCAATAAATTTCAGAATCTGGATAAGCTTCTTTTATTGCAGGCAGCATAGGCAGGGTTCTTACTACATCGCCTAAAGCACCTAATTTTATTATTAATATTTTTTTCATAGGTAAAGTTTAAAACTACCTACCTTATATAAGTTTTATGAAGGTTTACATAGCAGGTAAAATATGCAGTGAAGAAGAGAGGGAATTGTTAGAAAAAGTAGATGTTTTATGCAAAAAATTGGGATTCGATACTTTTTTACCGCATAGAGATGTCGGCCTTGCTAAAGAGTTGAAAGATGTTGAAAAAGTCTTTAGAGGGGATATAATAAATGGATTTAAGGATTGTAATGTAGTTGTTGCTGTTTTGGATGGTTTGCATGTTGGTGCTGGAACTGCTTGGGAATTAGGATATGCTTATGCAAAAAAGATTCCAGCAATAGGGCTGAAAACAGACGAACTAATAGAGGATGCTTTAGACCAGCTAAGCGCGATATTAATAGCTTCTATGCAAATAGCAACAAGCTTAGAAGAATTAGAAGATAAACTTAAAGGGTTGAAAATTAATCTAAAGGTTTAGTTGATTCTATTTCAGTTTCTCTCCAACCATCAGCAAAAACTTGTTTTTTTCTTATGCTTTTAAATGCTTCAAAATAAATATAGAGCCTTGCGAAAAAAAGCTCTATTGTCCAAAAAAATTCTTTAAGATTTTTTGGATAAGCCAGAGCAAAAAAAGCTCCCTTCTTAATTTCATTAAAAAATGATTTAGTTCTTGGCATTTCGGGATACAACTTGCTTATGTTTTCATGCGCTTTGATAATCCTAATTCTTTGATTAAGCCAATCTTTCCAATTATCAGGGTATTGAACATACACTTCTGCATTTGGAACATATTTTATTTGATAATCTTTTTTCCAAATTAAATAAGGAATTATACAATCTTCAGGAACATCTATTGGAAATTCCTTTATCAATCCATTTCTGATTGCAAACAGATACCCAGAACACTGAAAAAACTCCCCTTTATCCGATATCTTTCTTCTTACATTGTCAACTCCATCAAATAAAACTTTAGACCAATAGCCATACTTGTTCTCCCGAGGATTAGTAGTAATTGGCCTGCCTGTAATGCAACCTACTTTCTCGTCTTTAAGGGTATTTAAAATTTCCTTAAGAGAATTTTTAGAAACATAAACATCTCCATCTGTTAATATGAAAATATCTTTTTGATTATTTGAATAATTTTCTTGGAAAAGCAAATTTAATGCATAAGCTTTTCCTTCTCCAGGGTCAAGAAAGAAATGAACTCTTTTGTCTTTTACATTTTCTTTTATGTATTCTTCAACTTCTGGAAAAGGGTCACATACAATAATTCGAGAATCTTTAGGAAAATTTTGTTCAAGGAAAGCGTTTATTGCCCTAACTGTAGACTTTGGTTCTTTATAGGAGGTTATTATTATAGTTATCATAATTCTTTTAAATTTTAAGGTTCAGAATCAAAAGGATAGTCCTCTGGCCGGATTATTGTAATTTTTTCGTTGCTGTCTGTTACAGCTACTATGCGTACTTTCCTTTTTCCATGCTTGCCTATATCCGATATTTCAATAGCTTCAACAAGACAAGTCTTCCCAGCAAGATTTATTTTATCCCCTTTTTTCAGCTCTTTTGCCTGCTTTTTCATACCAAGACAGACAAAAACAAATTTATAAAGTTTATGAAGGTATAGAAAATATGGCAAAAAACGCAATAATCCTTTGTTCTGGGGGAGTAGACAGTGTGACTACTGCTTATTATGCTAAAAAAAGACTTGGCTATAAACACATAATAATTTTATTTTTTAATTATGGGCAAAGAACCTTAGAACAGGAGAGAAGGGCAAGTAAAAAATATGTGCAAGAATTAAAAGCCAAGTTTATTGAAATAAAGCTTGAATGGCTTGGAGAAATCTCTAATTCTTTGATAAACAAAAGTGAAAAAGCCAAAAAGATTACTAGAAAAGAGCTTAGAGATACAAAAGCAGAATCATACAAATATTATGTTCCCTGCAGAAATACTGTTTTTCTTGTGTATGCTTTAGCATTGGCAGAATCTGTTTACATAAAGAATAAAGAAAAGTATGATATTTTTGTTGGCTTTAAGCAAGAAGGCAGAGAAAGCTATCCTGATACTACAAAAAAATTTGTAGAGGAGATGAACAAACTCAGCAAAATTTCTTGTTCAACTAAATTTAATATTTTTGCCCCTTTGATAAATAAAGATAAAGAAGATATAATCTTGCTTGGAAAAAAATTAGGAGTTAATTTTAAAGATACTTATAGTTGTTATATAGGTACAGGAAAAAAGCAAATGGAACATTGTGGTGTGTGCCTTTCTTGTAGATTAAGGCAAGAGGGGTTTTATTGGGCAGATGTTATAGACCCAACTTCTTATAAAGAAAAAATGAAAGATTTTAGATTGGCGAAATAAAAATGGGAATATTAACAATTTTAAATTGGATAGTGCTGATAACCATGTTTTCTTTATTTGGATCGTGGTATGCTCGAAAGTATAATAAGCCCGACGCACTTATTGGACTTTACGTTGCTTTTGTTTTAATTAGCAATATAATTGCGTATAAAATTGCTATGTTTGATTTTGGATTCATCACTTTGTTTGCTACATCTGCAACCCTTGTTTTTTCAGTTACTTTTCTATTAACAGATATTGTAAATGAAAAATTTGGGAGAAAAGAAACACAAAAAATGATATTTATTGCATTTATCACTCAAATTGCAGTTGCCTGTTTTATTTGGCTTGCAATTTCATTAAAGCCAGCTCCTTTTTGGCCAGACCAAGAAATTTTTGCTAAAATTATTGGTTTTGCCCCAAGAATAATGCTCGCAAGCTGGATTGCTTTCTTAATAAGCGAGAATGCAGATGCTTATCTTTTTTCATGGTTTAAAAAATTAACAAATGGAAAACATCTTTGGATGAGAAATGTTTTCTCAAGCATTCCATCCATGGCTTTAGATACATTCATTTTTGTGACAATAGCGTTCTATGGAGTTCAACCTCTTTGGACATTAATTACTGGTGTTCTTGTGCTAAAATGGCTTGTTGGAATTGTGGACATCCCTTTTATGTATCTAAATAGGTGGATAATGTGTCAAGAACCATACACTAAAGTGTATGGCGTGTCTGGTTCTTGAGCATGCTCAAGATTTATTTTTGTTTTCTCACGAACTAAAGTAGGGAGTTTTTATAAAAAAACAATTCTTGACATATAAAGAATAAGATTACTTCACCCCATACAGTTCATAATCATAAACATGCCTTCGGGCTTCTGTGCTGAGAGTGTAGAAATCCAACTTGCCTTTTTCTAAGAAGTCTTTTGCAAGTATATGCCCTTTAGGAATTCTGGCGAAAAAATCAAACAAATCTCTAAGGGTTTGCATTTTGTCTCTGTAAGCTTCCTGCTCTTTTTCAGAAAGCCATGAATCTCTGTCTCCTGGGGAAAGACCCGAGCCTGTCCATTTTTTTGGAAATCTTAATACTGACCTTTCAAAAAAAGATTCTGGAATGTCTTCATTTTCCCCCAGATAAAACCCATGCTTTAAACAATATTCACTTATTTTTGTTCCTTTGTATGGAGCGAAAATTGCTGCCCATGCAATTGTCGGCAGCCCTGTCTTTTCTTTTAGTTTAACATTCAATTCTAAAAGCTGCAAATCAGCGTCAAGGTTTATTTTTGTGGACTTTGAAGTTGCACCATAAGGCAATCCAAGCATTTGTTCTGTTCTTACTTTAAAACCCATCTTGTTTAAATGCTGAAATACATCAAAAAGCAGAGATTCATCCATATGCCGGTTAAGAACTTCCTGCCTTATTATTGGGTCTGCAGATTCTATTGCAAAAGTTAGTCCATTGCAACCTGCTTTTTTCATTAATTCCAATCTTTCACAACATTCAGGGTTCTTAGGATTAGCATATTCAAACCTTAACTGCGCATGAAAAGGCAGTTTTAAAGTAGCATATTTTTTTGTGAATTCTTTAAGCCATTCTATATCTGCCCCGAAAACATCATCCTGAAAAAAAATCAGTTTTGTTTGTGGTGAGATTTTTAGGATGTTTTGTATTTCTTTTATTACGCTGTCCACTCTCCTTTTTGAGTGAGGAAATAATCTTTTGGTTGGGCCTAGGGTTTTTTCCATTTGCTCAAGTTGTGTTTTGCTTAAAACAGAAGAAATCTTGTCTAAAGTACTGCTGTTATAACAATAAGTGCAGGCATATGGGCAGCCAGTATTAGTTATAACACTTTTAATCTCGCTGTTGTTATGAATATGGTAATCTTTATAAAAACCTTCTCTTTGCGGGAGTGGAAATGGCTCTTGTTTCACCAAAGGCAGAATTCCTGGCTTTGCTTTTCCTTGGAGGATTTTTCTAAAAGCATTAAAACCCTCACTCAAAACTACATAATCAGCATGTTTGATTGCTTCTTCTGGAAAATAGGTTGCATGAGGACCCCCTAAAACAATTTTTATTTTTTTGTTTTTATTTTTTAAAATGTCAAAATACTTAAATGCCTGAAGATGGTTTCCAGTGTAAATACTAAAACCTACTATTTGCGGTTTGGTTGTTTCTATGATTTTGTCCAATTCTGCGAAATCATTGTTTTTCACAAGCACTATTTTTGTTTTCCATCTTTCTTGTTTAGCTACTCCTGATAAATACATTAGACTCAAAGGCTCTACGACAGAATAACTTGCAGCCAAAACTACTTTTTTTTCCATTGAAAAGCAAAAGAAAAACGGTTTTTAAGGATTTGTATGCTTTGATGTGAATTCTGTTTTTTCTATCATTTTATCCTGGGAAAATTTTTAAGTATTATTATCCTCTATCTTATAGTGAAAGACATAGATATTCACTTAGATTGTATGTCTTTCCCTAAATAGCAAAGACACAAAGGAAAGATTATCAGTGTCATTTGCTACATCTGTGATTTGCTGAACTTTCCTTCTTCATAATTGCATTTTCTCATTTCCACTATCTTCCTATAATATTTATTTTTAGGTTCTCGTTTTATAGCTGAGTAAATTAAATCCTGGGAAAACTGCTGGGGGAGAGGCATAGTAAAAAAATCACTTAAATTAAAACCGCATCCTTTTATTCCTT
>JAHIEH010000061.1 GCA_018901675.1 Nanobdellota archaeon | reverse complement strand
TTGCTTGAAGATATTAACAGATATTTTCCTGAGAAAAAGCATAATGTTTTGCCTATAAGCACAACAAGGGGTTGCGCATTTAGATGTGGTTTTTGCCACAACAGCAACAAAAATGTGAAATGTTATCTTGGAAAATACAGGATAGCCAGCCCAAAAAGAGCAATTGAAGAGTTTAAGTTTGTTCAGAGCTTGGTTAAAAATAAAATAGATTATCTTGATGTTGGCGAGGACTTGCATCTTATATCCATGGATTATGCTGTAAAATTCTGCGAAGCAATAAAAAATTCCGGCATAAAAGATTTGAAATGGAACACTTCGACAAGATATGACATACTTACTAAAGAAATGATAAACCTTATTGCAAAATGCAATTGCAAAAGAGTGCTTGTTGGAGTTGAGTCAGGCTCAAGAAGAATTCAGGAATTAAATGGCAAACTTGCTGAATTGGAAAAGGCAAGATCCCTTGCTAAATACATGAGGCATAAGGGCATTTTTGTAACAAATGCTTACATATTCGGCCACCCGACTGAAACAGCACAGGAATTAAACCAAACTATAAAATTTATTAAAGAGATTCCTGCTGATGAAAACCTTATTCAATTATACAGACCAATGCCTGCAACACCTTATTTTGAATTGTGTGTTAAAGAAGGCAAGATTGACAAAATCCCAAAAAAACTTGAAGAATGGGGCGGATTTGGAGTTTTGGGCAAAGATGTGAATGTGTCAAGAGTTACTGACAAAATCCTGTTTTCCTGCTTTTATAAGATAAATTTGATAGAACAGACAAAATATCTTTTTAACCAGCAAAGATATTATCTAAGAGAGGGAATCTACAGCAAATTTATAAAAAGCTTTTATGACAATAGGTTTACCCATAAATTAAAAGAATATATGAATATTTAAATGAAATTTTTGAATCTTAGAATATGAAAGACAAGGAAAACAAAAAATTGAATATACTTATAACCGGCGGAACTGGTTTTGTAGGAAGCAATTTAGTTAATTTGTTAAGGCATAAAGAAGGATATAGTATTAATGTACTAAGCCAACAAAGTATAAGTAGTAAAGATGGTTTTGTTAGTAATAATATTTTAGAAGAAGATCAGATAATAATAGGTGATTTGCTTAATTATAACGATGCTGAGAAAGCAACAAATAATATAGATATCGTAATCCACCTTGCTTATTCTAAGAATTATCCTGAAAACCTTGTTATGGCTGAAAATTTGATAAATGCCTGTAGGAAAAACAAAGTAAAAAAGATAATCCTCTTAAGTTCAATGTCAGCTAAAAGAAGCCATCCTGATGAGTATGGCAAAAACAAGTTAGAGATTGAAAACATGATAAAAAAATCTGGGATTAACTATACTATCTTAAGACCAAGTATAATTTACGGCAAAGGGGGCAAGAGTTTTGATTTTATGATTGAATTAATAAATAAAGTGCCTTTTTTTACACCGATAATCGGAAGTGGGAAGTATTGGATAATGCCGGTTCATAAAGATGATGTTATAAAAGCTGTTGAGAAAACAATTAACAATAAAATAACAGACAAAAAAGAATATGACTTGCCTGGAAGAGACAAGATTTATTTTGTTGATTTAATAAATTTGCTAAAAAAAGAAAAGAGAATTGGGAAGATTAACATTCATATCCCGATAATGTTCTGCAAAGTTATAAGTATGATATTGCCGAAAGTGTTAAGCAAGGAAAATATTAGAAATCTTACTGAAAGCTCACTTGCAGATATGTGTCTTGCTGAAAAAGATTTAGATTATAAACCAATAAGCCTTAAAGAAGGATTAAAAAATGGTATTGTATAAAAACATATTCAAAACAGGGATAACCAGCAAGCCATTAAGGGCGATAATGAGCAGTCTTTCCACTTTCAGGCATGGGCCTAAGGCGAGTTTACCTTTTAAACTAAAAATGGAATGTTCTTCTTTCTGTAATTTAAAATGCACTATGTGCCCTCTGTCAGTTGGATTAAAAAGAAAGCAGGGGTTTCTGAAGTTTGAGAATTTCAAAAAAGTTTTTAATCAAATTAATCCTGCTTACCTAAATTTAACCGGAATTGGTGAGACTTTTATGTGTCCAGATTTGTTTAAAATCGTAAGTTATGCAAAATCAAAAAAAGCCATGGTTAAACTGGACACAAATGGCATGCTTGTAACAGAAGAAAATGCTAAAAAGATATTGGACACCGGGATTGATGTTATTTCTACTTCTATTGATAGCGCAGACAAAGAAATCTACAAAAAGATAAGAGTCGGAGGAGATTTGGATATTGTTAAAAAAAATATAAAAAATCTTGTAAAAGAGCGGGATAGAAGAAAAGCTAAAACAGAGATTCATATGTTTTCGATTATACAATCAGAAAATATTCATGAATTGCCGGATTTAATAAGATTGGCAAATGAAATGGGGGTAGATTATATGGCCGCAAGCTTTGTTGTAACACTTGGAAAAAACAAAAATGTTAATAGGAAAATATTTGACTATAAAGACAAAGGAAAAATTGAAAAAATTGTTAAAGAAGCCAGAGGATTAATAAAAAAATCAAAAACCGAAATCAGCATGGAACCTTTGTTTGAATATTTAACTTATAAAGACAAGGGAAAGAAAAATAAAGAATTTTACAATGAAAACACTCCGTGCTATATGCCTTGGTATTCTACTTTTATTACATGGGATGGCTGGGTAAATCCCTGCGACTTTTCATGTGATAATGAAATTGTTTTTGGAAATGTTTTTCAGGAGCCATTTAAGAAGATATGGAACAATCAAAAATATCGGCAGTTCAGGATTAATGTCTTAAAAAACAGGAATAAAATAGAGCTTTGCAGAGGATGCAGTGTAGATGAAACATATGTTGAAAAAGAATTTAACAAGGCACGAAAAATTCCTTTTGTTAAATTTTTAGAATATAAACCTTGAGGAAATGAAAAACATAATTTCCTGCTCGCTTTGCTCGCAGATTCAAATAATTATTAATAGGAATTATCGATGAACTTGTAAGTTAAGCAATAACTAGGGCGATAGTAAATAGCAAGTTTAAATAAAATGTTAAAAATAAAAAAATGAAAACCAAAACCAATGATTTACCAACAATAAGCATTGTTATGCCTGTTTTTAATGAGGAAAAAAAGATAGAAGCCTGCCTGAAAAGCATAAGAGAACAGGATT
>JAHIEH010000060.1 GCA_018901675.1 Nanobdellota archaeon | reverse complement strand
TTTATACCTATTTTGATAGAAAAAGAAGATCAAAATTCTCGCTATCAAATGAATTAATAAACTGCTGTTCTAGTTATTTTAAATTAACTAAAGAGGACTTTATTTTCTGCCCGATAAAAAGAGAAAATGACAAATAAAAACTTGAATAATTTTCTAAATCCAAAAAGCATAGCAATTATCGGAGCATCAAATACAGAAGGCAAAGTTGGAAACTCATTAATGAAAAATCTTAAAGAGTTCAAAGGCAAAGTTATTCCTGTTAATATACATGATAAGAAAGTTTTAGGTGTTAAAACTTACAAATCTATTCTGGAGTATAAAGATAAAATAGATCTCGTAGTAATAGCAACCCCTAAAGAAACAGTGAATAGTATTTTAGAAGAATGTGGCAAAAAAGGAATTGCTTCGGTTATAATAATAACTTCTGGATTTTCAGAAGTAAAAAATTACGACTTAGAAGAGCAAATAATAAAAACAGCAAAAAAATGCAATATTAACTTTTTAGGCCCTAACTGCTTTGGAGTTGCAAATCCATATATAAATTTAGACACAACTTTTGCAAACAAAACTGCAAAAAAGGGGAACATAGCTTTTATCAGCCAAAGTGGAGCATTATGGAGCTACATATCAGATGTTTCTTCTTCAGATCATATTGCATTTTCAGGATTTGTAAGCTTGGGAAACATGGCTGGATTGGATTTTTCGGATTTTATTGAATATTTTTCAAAAGACAAAACCACAAAAAAAATAATTCTCTACATTGAAAAATTAAGAGATGGAAAAAAATTCATAAATGCATGCCGAAAAGCAACAAAAGCAGGCAAGGAAATAATTGCTATAAAAGCAGGGAAATCAGAAAAAGGAAAAGAAGCAGCAATAAGCCACACAGGAAGCCTTGCAACAGATTATGAAATTTACAAAGGAGCATTTAAACAGGCAGGAGTAAAACTTGCAGAGAGTTTTTCAGAAGCTTTTAACCTAAAACACGAAACTCTCAAAGTAAAAGGAAAAAAGGTTTTTATAATTACAAATGCCGGAGGTGCAGGAGCATTGATGGCAGATTTCTGCGATGAAAATGGATTAACCTTAGTTGAACCTCCAGAAAAATTAAAATTACAAAACCCTTTAGATATTTTAGGGACTGCAAAAGCAGAAGATTATGAAAAAGCCCTTTCTTCAGTTGCAAATGAAAACTTCTACGATTTGATAATTGTTATATTAACCCCTCAAAAAATGGCCCAACCAGAAGAAACAGCAGAAGCAATTGTTAAATTTTCTAAACAAACAAAAAAGCAGGTAATTGCCTATTTTCTCGGAGAAGATTCTGTGAAAAATGCAAAAAAAATCTTGCAAGACAGCAAAATTCAGGTTTATGAGAATATATAATTTATTTTGAAGATATGTTCTTCGCAATTTCTTTCTTTAGCTTATAGCTATTTGCCCTCAAATCAACTGTCATCATTCATCCTCCCCTTCTAAACCGAAATGCTTAAATACCCATTATCTTTTAAAAGATAATGAGAACTTCGTCCTCATGCATTTAAACTTTAAAGAAGTTCAAGCACAATGGGAATAATTAACGAAATAACAATAAAAATAATAAAAAATGCAAAAGATGGGGAAAGCATTCATAGCTTAGCTAACAGAATTGGCTTTGCCTATTCTGCAGTTTATAACTGGATTTTAAAGTTAGAAAAATATGATATAATAAAAATAACAAGAAAAGGAAATAGAAATAATATAAAAATAAATAAAAATTTAATATACAGAAAATTTATAGAATTAGAAAGTGCTGTTTCTGCCGTACAAAAAGATAATGAATTGTGGAGATTAGTTAAAGAGGCGAAATTAAGGGTAAGATTTGTAAAAGGGACAGCAATAACTATCTGGACAGGGGGGGGTTTTATAACCGGAGATTTTTATGATAAGATATATTTTTTAGAGGTATTTGAGAAAGATGCCAATTCATTAAAGAAAATATTAGAAAAAAACAATATACCCTTTACAGAAAGCAATATTAACAGCCAAAGACCTTTAGTCTATATCACCCCAAAAAAAAATTTTAAAATAGAAAGAGTTAATGGTTTGCCGATTATGCCCTTAAAAGAATTAGTTGTATACTGTAAAAAATTGTATTTAGATAATGTTTTAGAGCAATTAGATTTAATGTATAACTTAAATTTAAACATTAGATACGCTGAAATCTACACGAACATAAAAAAATGAAAGACTCGAGGATAGGATTGTTAGAAAGGGAAAAGGAAATCTTAAGATTAATAGAGCTCTTTGAAGAGAATCATCTTAAATTTATAGTTGTGGGGGGATACGCTGTTTCAACATATAAAAAGAGGTTCTCTGTAGATTTAGATGTTGTTATTCTTGAAACAGATTTCCCAGAATTTGAAAAAATATTATTAAAAGATGGTTATGCTCTTAGCTATGAAAAAGAAATAGCTCTTTTGTATGGAGAAAACTTTAAGCGTTTTGCAAAGAATTTAGACAATTTGCCGGTAAATGTGGATTTCTTAATAAATGGATTGGTTTCAAGGGCAACAGATGCAACATGGAGTTTTGAAACTATAAACAAAAATTCTATTAAAGGAGAAATAGATAATATTGGGTTTTTAACACCCACCAAAGAATTATTAATTTCAATGAAAATGCATAGTGGAAGATTGTCAGATGTTAGAGACATAGTGGCATTAATCCCCTGCAATAAAGATAAGTTGAATAAATTCCTTTTAAAGGGCAATTTGAATACCTTAAAAAATTCAATAGAGAAACAAATTAAATTTTTAGATAAACCACAATTTGATGATAGCTTTAAAGGAATATTTGGAATTCAGGCTTATAATAAAAAAGATGTAGAATTTACTAAAGAGTTGTTTAGTAAATTGTTAAACAAGATAAAATCAAAAGAGGAAAAATAGACATAATTATGAACCAAAAAAACCATCTATCAAGAATCCCCGAAGTCATGCAAATTCTTAAAAAAAAATATAATCCCAGAGAAAAAACAACCTTAAATAGAATGAGGAAAAACAAAACCTCAAACTCCAAGGCTTTCAAAATTCTTATTGCCTGTCTTTTAAGCCTGCGGGCAAGAGATGAGAGCACAGAAAAAATTTCAGAACAGCTGTTTAAAATTGCAGAAACTCCAAAAGCAATAGCAAAAATACCCACAAAAAAGCTTGAAAAAATAATTTTTAGTTCAGGCCACTACCACAAAAAAGCCCAAACCCTAAAACATGTTTCTCAAGAAATTCTTAAAAGATTTAATGGCAAAGTTCCCTCAAACAGAGAACAACTTCTAAGCATTAAAGGCATAGGCCCAAAAACAGCAAATATAGTCTTGAATTTTGCCTATGGTATTTGCATCATTCCGGTAGATGTTCATGTTCATGTTGCAACAAACAGGCTCGGCTGGATTTCAACAAAAAATGCAGAAAAATCAGAAACAGAGTTAAATACAATAATCCCGAATAAATACAAATACGATTTCAATGCCCTGTTTGTTTTATTTGGAAGAGAAATCTGCCAAACTTTCTCCCCTAAGTGTTCAATCTGCCCAATAAAACAATACTGCCCACGAATTGGTGTAAAGAGAAGCAGGTAAACAAAGTTTTAAATAACAATTTTTATTCTATAATTAAAAGAGGAATAATCAGTCATGAACCAAAATCAAAGGAAGATTCTAAAAAAAACCGGAGGTTGTCTTTAATGCCTTTCGCAATAACACACATTTTAGCAGCAATCCTGCTTATAGAACTATACAGAGAATATTTTGCGAGCAATAAAAAACTGCCAAGATATTATATTTTAATAGCAGCGATAGGTTCTATGATCCCAGATTTAGACATCGCAGCTTATTATGTTTTGTATTTTTTTGGCTTCAGTTTTGAACAAATCCACAAAACATTTTTTCACACTATTTTCATCCCACTAATTTTGCTTTTAATAAGCTTGTTTTTTTATAAAACAGGCATTAAAAACAAAGAACTAAGCAAAAAGCACTTAAAAATTTCAAGCATATTTTTTATTTTTGCAGGAGCGAGCCTGCTTCACCTAATGCTGGACAGCTTATTCACAGAAGTGATGTTATTTTATCCCTTTTCCCTGCATGAATTCGGAATAAACATTATAAAATTTGTCCCAGAAGGCTTGAATTTTTTTGTATGCCCCACTTTAGACGGGATTCTCTTATTTCTCTGGATTTTCTGGATGGAATTCAAGCTAAAGATAAGCAGGTATTTTTAAAAATCCCTAAACAAAAACCTTTAAAAACCGATTTCTCAATTAACATATATCTAAATATTTTACAATAAAAATGAAAAGAAGCTCAAGACGATGGAAAAAGAAAGGGCAGATGCGCTGGAAATGGCAGCGAAAACGCCTTAATAAAGAAAAGAAAAAGAGAAAGCAAAGAAGAGCAAGGTCTAAGTAAAAAACCTATTCTTAAACCATAACAATCTTTATAAGTTAAATTTGGGATTATTTATCATGGCAAATGGTGGTGAGATATGGACAGAAAAATATCGCCCGATAAACTTCTCTGAATTAGTAGGGCAGGATAATATTGTAAAAAGAGTTGAATCATTAAC
>JAHIEH010000059.1 GCA_018901675.1 Nanobdellota archaeon | reverse complement strand
TGGCATACGCCCCCTTGAATCTTCTCTCGTATTCCTGATGGATTTGGAGCCACTCTCCGAAAGTATTGCCAACCGGAATTGAGGACTCGTCTTTGTTCAGGGAGACATCAATTAAAGGACAATCGTCCTCTGGCGTTTCTCTTGTTTCTAAACAGAGGACTCTGCCTCCGTTAAAACAGACGGCAACAAGTTTTTCAGACAGCTCGGGTCGCATTTCTCTCAAATGCTGAGTTGCCTCTGTAACAGAGACTCTCTTTTCTTCTGTTTTCTTTTTTTGTTCAGCTTCCTGTTTTTCCCGCAGGGAAATCTTTTCTTTCACCCACAGAGAAAGTGGCATCTGCCTGTTTGTTTCTGCAGAGTATCGATTGTAACAGTTATAGCAGGTAATCTTGCCTTTAGATTTCTGCCTTTGGCAGACAGGGCAAGAAGCACTTTCTGCTATCTTGGTCAAGTCCAGCCGTTCTTCTTTTTCTTCTGTTTTCTCTTCTTCCACTAAACCAACAATCTGAAAACCATCAATCAGGGACGAACCACACTCTAACAAAAACTGACGGTAAGATTTGGGGAACTGAACTTTCAAATCTCTTTCAAAACCTCTGACTTCCCATTCCGTTTGCACATTTCTCGTATTCATCTTGGTTCTCCTTTCGGTTTTCTGAGTTTGTTTATCCACGTTTTGATGTCAATGAGCTGATAATAAAGATTAACCCCAAAGTCATTCTTTGTCAAATTGATTTTTGCTAAATTGTATGCTTTAATAAAGAATATAAAAGATAAAAAAATAACATGAAAAAATTAAATATCTATGGAGTAAAAAAAGATCCAAATGGAGATAACTTGATTAAAATAGCTGAGATTTTTGTTAAAAATAAAAAATTGTTTGTCAAGTCTTCATATCCCGGAGTTGAGAAAGATTTAACGATAAAAATTAATAGTTTTCTTGAAAAAAACAGGGGAGTCTTAATCAACGCAGAATATAAAAAAAGTTATGAAATGCTTGAGAAATATAATAAACCTTCCGAAAAGAAGAGCCCTACTAGTTCTTCTTCTAAACTAATGGAAAAACTTAAACCATTTTTAACAGCAAGAATAGGAGACAAATGGTTTCTTGAGACTCTAAAAAATCAAAACGAATTATGGGACGAAGATACGGTTGGCGAATATAAAATTTACAACAATTCTATAGAATTAATAGATGTTGTAGGAAATAGAGGGTTGAAGGTTTTGAAACTTTACGGTAAAAAAGATAATTTTGAAGGATTCATTGCGGAAATTTATGTAGAAAATAATAAAGTGGTGGTAGAAAGCGAAGACGAAGAAGTAAAAAAGGATCTCTTATTTGAAATAAATATGGCAATTCAAAAAACGCCCTTTTTACTGCCTTATTCCGAAGAAACAAAATCGACCGTCTCTCATGGTTTTTCGTTTCATAAAATTGGCGATCCTAAATTTTTAAATGCACTTCGTGCAGAATTTTGGAAGATCGTCGGTTTCGGAACAGAGGGAAAATTTGCTAATAAAACTTTTGGCGGATACAAAATTATTGCACATAAATCTTTAGTTGTTGAAAAATAAAAAAAGCTGCTAATAAAAGCAGCTAAGTTATTCCTCATGTGAGGTATTTATCAAAGAACGATTGCATCTCGGAACAGACTTCTACTAAATTTGTATCCCATGCGGCAATATTCTCAGCGATGAATTCGGGATTTATAAATCCGAATTCCCTAGGGCCATCCCCGGAAATATATTCTTTGGCATAATCACTTACTACGCCAGACTTGTCCAACTGGGCGTTGCATGCCGCTATCCATTCGTCGTGATGGTCGCCGACAAAAATTCCAGCAAAATCTCTTTCTCCGGACTTACCTTTGTAAAAATTAAGGTGGCACATTTCGTGAACCACTACCCAATGCATTCTCTGCCCTTCGGGCAGTTTTCCTGTGCCATCGCGGAATATATGCACGACGCGGGATAATTCTGGTTTTTCTGTAAAGTATCCTTTTTTCAAAACATCTCCAACCTCAATCTTGCCTCTCTCTGAGCCTGGTTGATTTTTATCAATAATAACAATTCTATCTGCAACTGCAGAATCCCTGAACCATGGAGAGAGTTTGCTTTGATGCAAATAACCCATCTCCTCTTTGATTGTATCCCTTATATTGGGAATTCTTCCAAGGGTTTCTGGATCTTTAATCCCCATAATTACGGGGGAGTTAGCAATCTCCCAACTCTCCATTTTTATCTCCCTGCCAATCCTAAACGCCTCTCTACATTCTTTGTCGGTAGGTTCTGCTCTCAAGTCGAGCTTTTCAATATCCGTTCGCTCACTTTGAGCCAATCTATCTTTCAACTCGTTATTTCCATTTTTAACATTCTCTTGCAGACATTCAACTGTTCTTTCCTCTTTTGCCCTCTCTACCGCAGGCATATTTCTTTCTATTTGGGCCTGAATTTCAGGCGAACAACTCTTAATGCCCGAAAATTCTCCTCTTTGAGCGGCCGCAACTAATTCATCATCGCTTTCTTTTAGGAAACTATTGCATATTGCCATGACTTTTCTCCTTTTGGTTTGTTTCTGGTTTTCGGTCAGTATTCAGTTTTCAAACTGCTAACTTTAAACTATGCTGTTTTAAGTTATTTGTCAAACAACAAAAAAACAACCTTTTGGGTTGTGATTCTTCTTCTTTGCACTCTGGCATACGCCCCCTTGAATCTTCTCTCGTATTCCTGATGGATTTGGAGCCACTCTCCGAAAGTATTGCCAACCGGAATTGAGGACTCGTCTTTGTTCAGGGAGACATCAATTAAAGGACAATCGTCCTCTGGCGTT
>JAHIEH010000058.1 GCA_018901675.1 Nanobdellota archaeon | reverse complement strand
TAGATTTACTCCTTTTTTCTTTTTAGAAAAAGTAAATTAAATATTCATTTTTCATTTCTACTTTCAACTGATTTATGCCATGAAATATGCCCTTCAAATTTCATATTTAATCTCTCAAATCCTATACTCAACTTCCAAGTTAGTCCAAGGTTAAACATTAAAAGAGCAATTATCAAGCTTTCAGTTTGCCAGCTTCCCCCCAATATTGCTCTTAGAAGTTGATAAGCTATGAATAACCCTAATAAAATAAGTAATATATCCACCCATTTTAATTTCATGATTTTTTCAACCCCCAAAAAATTGTTTTTTAATCAAGTAGACTGCCAACAAAATTATTAAAAGTAATGTAATAACAGATAACCACCAATCTAACCCCTTTTTCATATAATATCATATTATCAATCGTATATAAATTTTTTCACTTCTTGCCTAAACCAACAGATTAAGATAATTAACACAATTTATAAACTAATTTTGCTATTTAATAAAAAGGTAAGATAAGGTGAAGCACAACATAAAAATAACTGCAATTCTTTTGATAATGTTTGTCTTAACGCAGTTTATAGGGCTGTATGTTGTAAATTATTATTCACAAGAAGGCAGACAACTTCCTTATGGGATGGAAACCCCCGAACCAGCGGAAATCCATTGCGAGATTAATTCTATTTTGGATTTTTTCAAATGTACTGAATATTTATATTCTTTAGTAATTGCTTTTATAATTGCAATATTCCTTCTTTTCTTTTTGACAAAGTTTAAGGCAGAGCTCATCCTAAAAATCTGGTTTTTTATAGTGATAATTATTGCTTTGGGGATAGCCTTTAACTCTATTATTCCATCTTTCCCTTACTCTTCAGCAGCAATTTTAATTATCACCACTATTTTGGCTTTTTTTAAGATTTTTAAGAGAAGTTTTTTACTTCATAACCTGACTGAATTGTTTGTTTATCCGGGTATTGCATCAGTTTTTGTTCCGATCTTAAATCTCTGGACAATAATCATATTGTTAATATTAATTTCCATTTATGACATGTGGGCAGTCTGGCATTCCGGGATAATGCAAAAAATGGCAAAATTCCAGATAAATAAATTAAAAATATTTGCAGGATTTTTTGTTCCATATATGGATAAAAAAATGAGAGTGAAATTCCAGCAATTGAAGCTCAAGAAAGGGAAATCCCAGAACCAGAGAATTAAAGTTAATGTTGCTATCCTTGGCGGCGGAGATGTTATTTTCCCAATAATCACTGCAGGAGTTATGTTAAAAACTTTTGGCTTAATCCCTGCTTTGTTGGTAATTTTAGGCGCAACTATAGGAGTTTCTTATCTCTTTATCTTTGCAGAGAAAAAGAAGTTCTATCCCGCAATGCCTTTTATTACTGCAGGGATATTTGCAGGAATGGTTCTTAGCTGGTTGCTGTAGTAAATTATTTGTTTTTGACCGGGGGGTTATACTTGCTTTTTTATTGACAAATTTTCTATTTGTGTTTTCTACACCTAAACCTTGCTTTTGTTCTCACTATACAAAAGTAACATAATCGCAAGATTTATAAATGGGTTGAGTATGGTTTTTCTATGGTAGATAGATTGGATATTAAAGTAAAAGAAACATCCTCCCCCTCAAGAAATCTCTCAGATTTGGGTAGTACATTAGAGAGGTTAAAGGGAATAACATCAGTTGAATTTATCCAACCAAAAGATGTTGAGGGGTTTTATAGGATAAAAGGAACTGATTTTAATTGGACTAGCATACACAAAGAAATTCGTTCCAGTGGTTATCGTGTCTCCTCCGTATTAAGTTACAGCGAAGAGAATTGTCCTGATGCAATTAAATCAGTCCAAAAACAAAAATGATAATAAAACCAGAGTTAGTTAAGAAAATCAAAGACTATTTTGATTTGAATATTTACGAAACAAAAGTATGGCTTGCTTTATTAAGCAAGGGCATAGCTTCTGCAGGAGAAGTTGCAGAAATTTCGGGAGTTCCAAGATCGAGAACCTATGATGTTCTTGAATCACTGGAAAAGGGCGGGTTTGCTATAGTCAAACTTGGCAAGCCAGTCAAGTATATGGGGGTAAAGCCAAAAGTTGTGATTGAAAAGATAAAAAATAATGTTATGAGAGACGCAGAAGAAAGAATAGGCTCTTTAGCAAAAATAAAGCAAACAGACGAATTCATAAAATTAGAGGAGTTGTATGAGGGGGGGATAATACCTGTTAAAGGCGAGAGTATTTCTGCCTCTTTAAAAGGAAAATCAAACATTTCTAATTATATAAGAGAAATACTTCAAAATGCAAAAAATGAAGTGATAATATGCACAACTGCAGAAGATATAAACTCCAAATCAAGATTGTTCAATCAGACATTTGAAAGGCTTAACACTTCAAAAATAAAAATAAAAGCTGCTTTATCAGGAGATGAAAAAGAAATAGATGAATTAAGAAAAAGATTCAAGATAAAATTCAAAAAAATAAGTATTCATGCCAAGTTTTTTATAATTGACAGAAGAGAAGTCCTTTTTTATGTTTCCAAGAATCCGGAAGAAGAGGAAACTGCAATCTGGCTTAATTCAGATTTCTTTGCTCAGGCATTTGCATCTTTGTTTGACAAAGCAATGGATTCAGAATAATAAAATGGAAAAAGGATATAGATTATTGAAAGAAAATGATATTGGATGTGGATTTGTCAGAGATAATAATTTTACACAAAGATTCTTAGAGTTTAAAGGTGAAGCTGTATTGGTTTGGCAAAAACAGGACAGGCATAGTAAATGTACTATTGTTCCTGGATATATTACTTCAGAAATATATGAAACCCCCTCTGGAGTAAAAGTAGTAAAATGCGAGCCAATATGAGAACAAGATAAAAAAGATTTATTTAGTAAGCTCAGAGATGTTGGTTTTGAAGGGTATATTAATTTCAATAAGTAACTAACTAAACTTCTCTGTATAGGTTTCGGATATATATCTTACTCCATTCTACATCTAAATTTGGTTCACTTTGTTCATAATCAATAGCCCAAAAACTGGCTCTGCCAAGTTTTTCAATTAACTGGATTATTATTAAGAAATCTGACGCACGATTTCGGAGTTAGTATTATTGAGCAATTTGTTGCGAACTAATTTTCGGTTTTGCCTAGGACATATGTTCTGGTCTCATACACATCAATAACACTCATATCTTTCATATTTAAACCGCTTCTAACCCTATAACACTCATATCTTTCATCTTTTGAGCATTGACTTTTTTCCACAATGTTATAAATCCCCTTAAAGAGAAATTCACATTCTCTTTTGCATAAACTCTTCCTTTTCTTATTGAATAATTCTTATGAACTCTTTCAAAAGCTTTAACATGCTTTGCCTGCTTGACACTTGGTCCAATAATAAAGACTTCTTTTTTTCTTTTAGCGATAAAGTAACATCTTGCAGAATGTTTGTCATTATAATTAAACCCCCTGTCTTTTATATCAAAAAATCTGGTTAGTTCTTGGTTTAGATGATTGTAAAATTTGAATAACTTGCTTCCAGCAATATCCCCTTCCTGCTTGTCTGTTTTTATTTCTAACAGGATAAATTCTAATTTTTTCTTATCCGCGCCCCTTTTTATCTTTTCCAAATCTGTTTTCTCCACCTCAAACAATTTTTCGCCTGGACTTTTAATAAATTTTCTGCATGCTTTTTTAAACTTATCAAAAGTTTCTTCTGATAAAGCGGCAAGGGCATTTCTCTGCCTGAATGTTGGGTCAATTAAGATTATTGGGGATTGCAGTTTGGAACTATTAACATCCATTAAAACAGATTGCTTGTTTTTATAATCCCCCTCTATGTCTATAACAATTTTCCCTGCTTTTTTCTCCTTTGCCAACTCTTTAATAAATTTTAAAAAACTCCCATAGTAACAAACAAGCAGTTCAAGAGAATATCCGCTAAACCCATTGATATAAGATTCTGCCCCATAGCATTTATTTGCATAACAGAACGCTTTTGCTATTTTTATCTCATCTAAAATATCCTTTTGCTTAATCTTTTTGTTTATGTAATTTACATGGCTGTAAGATAAATCAGTTATATTCTGTGCCTCTTTTGGATTGTTAATATTCATCACAGGTATAATCTCCAGGCAGCAAAGAGGGCTTATTCTTATGTTGAAGTAGTCTCTTGAGCCATGAATTCTTTCTGTATTTTTTGCAAATGACTTAAGTATTTTTTGGGTTAGGATAGAAATGTCTTTATCCATGTATTTTTTATCAAACCGGACAAAAATATCAATATCATAAAGTTCTTGAGTTTTATCTTCCCTTTTAAAGTGTGGTTTGTTCTGAACTTTTGGATGCTCCGAAATTAAAGACGCCTTAAAAGGAATTGTTTGAACTAAATTTCGGATATCATAATAATCCTTTTTTATCATTGTCTTTTTAGCAAAACTGCCCCCGATAAAAACTTCTGCAGTTATCTTATTCTTTTTGGCATGTTCCTTAAACTGCTTTGAGAAATCTTTCACAATTTGGTCAATCTCCCCCATCTCTTGCTCAGGCGGGTTTATTTTCTGAAGAACATTTTTTAAGATTAGATTTAATTGTTTTTTCATCACTTATCTATAGAATTAATGGTTTATATTTTTTATTGATGTCAAGAATTCTGGAAAAAAACCACACACTTTAGTGTGTGGTTGAATTCTTGAGCATCCAAAAGTCCAAACAAACACACAAAGACTTTTTGATTTCTATTTTTCATCAGGATCCTTGATTTCTTTTAAATCTTTTATGCTTTTTTCAAGTGCTGAAGCCAAATCAATTATGTATTTCCCCTCTTCAAGCCTGTATATCAAAGGCCTTTTTTTATTAAACAAGTTTACCAAATCAATCTCAAATTTTCCGGGAGAAATAACCCTGACAGATTCCAAGTCTAATATTACGGGGGTGTCTTCTTCTGTAATCCCTGTCATTTCCCTGATATCTTTTTCAATCTGTTTTTTGTCTTCCTGGGGGATTTCCATCTGGTTCTCTTTTAATCTCTGCATTTGGTCTTCTTTAATGTAAAAGAAAAAATGGCTTCCGCATTTGCTGCATCCAGTTAGAAGTTCTTTGCTCCCGATAGGGAACATTTCTCCACAGTGCACGCATTGATGAGGCATAATTATAAAAAAATCTCAAAGTTAATAAATTTAACTATGCCAAAACATTGTTAAGTACTAGATTAATTTGTTAGTATAATGGACTACAACAAGCTTACTGTAATCGCTACAAGTATGATTGCATTTACTGGTTTTTTGATTGGTATTGCAACAGTTATTTATTATACATACCAAATAAAAAGAATAATTTCCCCAATATATGTAATAACTGGAGTAAATATTTATATACTAATTAATCTTATATTCTTATATATCCTCAAAAGAGGGATAAATAAAAAATGAATTTAACAGATTGGATAAAAAAGTATTGGCCATTTATTTTAATTCTATTGTTGATATACATCCTTATCATAGGAGCAAAACCATAATCTT
>JAHIEH010000057.1 GCA_018901675.1 Nanobdellota archaeon | reverse complement strand
AATAGGAATCATAGTTTTAGTTCTTGGGATTCCTATTGGGAAGTTTCTTGCAAAAGTCACAAGAGAGGAACTAAAGCAGGGGAAAAAATGGTTTAGATGGATTATAATTATAAGTTTGATTGGAGCATTAATAAATTTAGTTTTAATAAATGATATTTTGCTTTTCAGCTTTTTGTTTATAGCTGTTGTGACTTATCAGAGTTGGAGAGGAAAATGAGAAAGATCAAGCATACAACTTGATTCCTTTTGTGAGCTTAGAGAATAAATTGTAGAAAACAGCTAAAATAGCCCCAAAGATAAAACCTAAAATTGCTGAAATGAGGGGGATGATGATTAAGGTGGTTAGATAAGTACCCGTTCCTTCGAGTAATATTAAAGACGAAGCTGGTACTAACCCCAATACTCTATCTTGTATGGTTAATGGATTCACCATAAACAAGAATGATATTAAAGTAATAACCCCAACAATGAATCCTATAATGAGATTTAGCAAAGTGCAGGTTAATGCAACTGACAAAACACCGAGCCTCTTTATTCTGACTTCTTCTAACTGATTAGGAGGATTGAACTGCTTAATTTGCTGTGGATTTTGTGGTTGCATTTTTCCTCTTTTTCCCTTTTTGAATGAAGGGAAAATCATTTAAATAGTTTTTGATGGAAAGATTTAAAAAGGGGAAGGAATAAATTAAAAAATGAAAAATGAAAGATATACAAATAAACAATTAGCAAAAGATTATCTTATGACTATAAGTTGGCCACATTACTTACATTCAACTTATAGAATTATCAGAGATCGGATTTCTGGGGTAGATATCGATATTTCTTCTTTTTATCAAGAACATAGAAGCCTAAAAGAATTGAATGTTGCTGGAATTGGCAGGGAAACAAAAAGAGTTCTTGAATTAATTTTGGAGAGGGGTAAAGATGGATCTCGAAAAATAATCAAAAAAGAAACAGAAGAAAAAAGGCAGAAAATCTTAGATGAATTATCTTTAAAAGACATTCCAAGCACAGAAGCAATATCAGATGATTATGCGCAGAGAGAGATTGAGGAAGAAGGATTATGCGACAATATTGCAAGAAGTCTTGAGGGAGACTAAAGAATATATTCTTAGAAACAATTGAATGATACCATTAGATAATGGTTACAAACAAAAGATTTAAATATTCAATATATCTCGTTTTTTAATGAGAAAATACAAGCCAAATTATGATTTAAAGGAGATACCGGATGAGATTACCCCTACAGGATTGACAGCAAGAGAAAATGCAGAAATTGAAGAAGAGACTCAAAGAGCTATTGCAGAAAGTACTGAATGGCTACTTGCAAAGAACCATAAATCTTCTTGTAGAGAGAGTGATTCTATGCCTGCATTAAAAAAGTTAGGATTTAAAATCTTAGGGGAAGCAAATGATTTATTCTATAACGTCCAACCACCAGAAGGATGGACCAAATCAACTCAAGGATACGACACAATCGTAAAAGATGGGAAAGGGAGAACACATATAACCCAATTTTTTAAAGGAGCTTTTTATGATAGAGATGCTTTCTTATGTATAGGTGCCCCTTATATTTATCCATGGGTAAAAACAAAAATAGATGATCCGGGATTTATAAAAGATTATAATCAGTTCCAAAATAAATTAAAGGATACTTTTGGTATTGAAACAAAGAATCTTGAAAATGTTATTAATGATTGTATAATAAACGGCTTACATGAACAGCTTGTTACAGGAGTAAGGGATAGAATTTATGAAAGTTTAAAAACAGAAAAGGAAGATAATTATGAAATTTTTAGAGAATTTATTTTTGATTCTCTTACTCCAATTTATAAATTATTTGACAAGGGAAAGTTAAGAACAGAAGAGATAATTCCTGAAATTTTAAATGTTTTTGAAGAAAAAAATCCTTCTTCACAAAAAAGAAAAAAATCTATTGTAACAATGAAAAAGTACAAAGCACAAATTGCTGAATTAAAAGAATATACTGAATTTGTTGCAAACAAGTTCTTAAATGCTCTTGAAGGGGATCCTGCTGAGGCAAATACTCTAGATAAAATAATTGAACAATTTAGAAAAGAAAAAAAGTACTATGAGATGCTAACTGTCCCAGATTCAATAGAAGAGAACGATAATTATATTAGTTGTAAAGATAGTAATGGTAATCTTACCTATAGAGGACAGCAAATTCAGGAACAAATCGAAAAAGGAACAAAATTCTATCAGAATATCTTTGATGTTTTAGAACCAAGATTAAAAGATAATAAGACTCCTTATGGAACCAGAGTAATAAATGCATATGAAGCATTAATTAACAGTGGGATAGAAGGTTTAAATGTCGAAAGATTAAATAAGTTAAAGAAAGAATACAAACAGGAAATAAAAGATGGTTTTTCTACATCTATATATTTTAGAGAGTCTTATTTTCTTCCAAGTGGTCTTAAGATAGATTTCCATAGTCGTTTGAATGGGAATTACCTTATAAAAGATGGAGTTGGAATCATAGTAAAACGAAATGAAGGAAATTACCCGCCTCAACTGTGGGTGAGAGCTTCTGATAAAAGAAGTCTTAAAAAACAATTAACTGACATGGACAAAGTGGAAGAGATAGCACAAGAAACTATCGGAAAATACTTGAGTGAGTATCGATAAGGATAATCTTAGGCGTTAAGTATTAAAAGATGAAAAGCTTTTTTTATATCTTATAAAATGTTATGCATAATAGGTTTAGGTTTGAATGAAGAAGGGATAAGCAAAGAAGGGCTGGAAGCAATAAAGAGATGCAAGAAAGTTTATCTTGAAAGTTATACTGCAGAATTGCCGTATTCAGTTGAGAAAATAGCAGAAATTATAGACAAAAAGATAATCCCTGCAGACAGGGAGTTTGTTGAATCCTGCAAAATAGTTGATGAAGCAAAAAAAATGAATGTTGCTCTTCTTGTTTATGGCTCGCCATTGAGTGCAACAACACATATAACATTAATTCAGGAAGCAAAAAAAATGAAAATAAAATGCAGAGTGATATATTCTGCCTCAATTTTTGATGCTATTGCTGAAACCGGACTTCAACCTTACAAATTTGGGAAAACAACAAGCATACCTGAATGGACTGCGGATTACAAACCAGAAAGCTTTGCGGAATTAATAATGGAAAATCAGAAAATTAATGCCCATACTTTACTGCTTGTTAATCCGGGTATGGATTTAACAAAAGCATTAAATCAGCTGGAGATTGCATGCAATAATTATGAAGTTAAACTTGACAAGATAGTCATCTGTTCGAGGCTCGGAACAAATGAAAAAAGAGTAGTTTATGGCTTATTAGAAAGTGTAAAAAAAATTAAAATTGATGCTCCTTTCTGCATTATTATTCCGGGAAAACTGCATTTTGTTGAAGAGGAAGTTTTGGAAAGTTTTTAGAGATCAAAAAACAATGGGGCACCGCACCTTAAAAGGTGCGGTTTGTAAAGCCCCTTGTTTTTAGGATGCTCAGAAATTAAAAGCAGTAAGCTTACGACCCCCATTATAAATAATGGGGTTTTAATTTCTGACATAAAAATAAAGGATAACCCATTTAAATAAAAAAACTTGGTGATTGAGTACTTTTCGCACCAAAAAAGCTTAAATACCTCTTTTTCATAATTTTAATATGCGAGCTGAAACAAAACATAGAGATGTTAGAATTATCTCAGCTAATGCTATAATTTCTATAATGTCAGAAATTCCCAGCAGTTTAGAATTTCTGAGCATCCTAAAATCTCAACGAACAAACAAGAGAGATTTTTTGATTATTATCTAAAGCAGTCTTCTATCGAAGATTGCAGGAATTTAACATGAAATTGGAAATCTATGACTGTACGCCAAGAGAAGGAGAACAAGCAGCTGAAGCTAGTTTTAGCCTAGAGGATAGAATATCTCTTTTTAAATTATTGGATAATTTTGGGGCAGATTATGTTGAACTTGGATGGCCACTTGCTTCTGCAGACATATCAAAATCATTTAAAGAGTGCATGAAACTAGAAAAGAAATCTAAGATAATTGCTTTTGGTTCTACATCAATTAAAGAAAATCCTGACGAAGATCCAAATTTAAACTCAATTGTAGAAAGTGGAGCAGAGTATGCATGCATATTTGGGAAAACATGGCTGGAGCATATTGCGAATCAGTTGAGAATAACTCCTGAAGAGAACTTATTGAGAATAAAAAAAAGTGTAACCTTCTTAAAGGATAAAGAAATAAAAGTTTTTTATGATGCAGAACATTTTTTTGATGGATTTAAAGACAATAAATATTATTCTTTAGAAACTCTAAAAGCTGCTTCTGATGCTGGC
Source organism: Nanobdellota archaeon (assembly GCA_018901675.1). GTDB lineage: Archaea > Nanobdellota > Nanobdellia > Pacearchaeales > GW2011-AR1 > JAHIEH01. The sequence goes on along the minus strand of JAHIEH010000057.1, from coordinate 7,024 downwards.
GCGGAGAGATTGGTATTATGCGATACTAATGGCGGAAGTTTCCCCCAAGAAGCTGAAACTATTGTTAAACAAACTAGAGAGTTTCTTAATCTATACAAAATTAAAACTGGCTTGGGGGTTCATTTTCATAATGATAGAGGATTAGCGTTGCCAAATACATTAATTTCTTTACCATATATAGTGCAAGTTCAAGGAACAATGGGGGGAATAGGAGAGAGAGTTGGTAATTTAGATTTTTCAAATTTTCTGCCTGTTTATCAAAAATTGGGGGGAGAATTAAATGTAAATTTAAAAAAATTAAAAGAAGTAAATGAAGAAGTATGCAGATTGAGCGGTTTAGAAATGCCTGAAAATAAATCTTTTGTTGGAAATTTGGCATTTGCACACAAAGGAGGGGTGCATATTGATGCAGTGAGAAAGGGAGGCGGAAGATTGTATGAGCATGCAAATCCAGAAGATTATGGAAATAAAAGAATAATCCTGCTGAATACCTTGGGGGGGAGTAGCGGGGTGATAAGTGTAGCCGAACAGTTTGGATACAGATTAGATAAAAAAGATCCAGAAATGCAAAGAAAAATAACAGAATTATTTTTGGAATTAAAGGAGTTAGAAAGCAGGGGGTATAGGGTTGGGGCAATTCCCGCCGAACAATTTCTGCTTGTTGAGAAATATTTTGGAAATTTAGAAAATCTGTTTGAAATTGAAAAATGGAAGGTTGAAACGGGAAGAACAAATGGAAAAGAAGAAAGTGAATTTTATGTTAAAATGAAGATAAACGGGGGCAGTTATGAAGAAAATTTAAGAATTGGGGGGGGTCCTGTGGATGCAGCATACAAAACAATTTCAATGCTACTTAGTAAAAGATATCCTGAGATGAGTAAATTGCAATTAACTGATTTTCATGTAGGGATAGCAAGGAGAATGAAAGAGGAAAGCAGTGTAAGAACCAAGATAAGTTTTCAGGGCAATGAAAGATTTCAAATAGTTGGAGTAGATAATAATATCATTGAGTCAGCATTAGAAGCGTTGACAAAAGGATTTAGGTATCATATAAATAGAACACGAAGAGGTGATTAAACAACTTTAAAAATACCGGAAGATAAATAATAATATGTACAATCATAAAGAAGTTGAGGAGGAAGTTTTTAAGAACTGGAATAAAAAGAAGATATCTCTTAAATCAAGAAAACAGAATTCTAATTCAAAAAATAAATATTACTTTATGGATGGACCGCCATATGCAACAGGGCATATTCATATGGGGACTGCCCTGAATAAAGTTCTTAAAGATATCGCTATGAGAAGCAGGAGGATGCAGGGATTTGATGTTTTTGACAGGCCTGGTTATGACACCCATGGAGTTCCTATAGAATTTCAAGTAGAGAAAGAAATTGATGTAACCTCAAAACAGGATATTGAAAAATACGGCGTTAAAAAATTTGTGGAGAAGTGCAAGGATTTTGCAACAAGGCATATTAATGTAATGAATAAAGAATTTGAAAATCTCGGAGTGTGGATGGATTGGGATAATCCTTATTTAACCTTAGATAAGAATTACATAGAATCAATATGGTGGACTTTTAAAGAAGCATATAAAAAGAAACTGCTTTATCATGGAAAATACCCTGTGCATGTCTGTCCAAGGTGCGAAACTGCAGTTGCATATAATGAAATAGTATACAAACAGCAGGAAGACAATTCTATTTATGTTAAATTTCCTTTAAAAAATGATAAAAAGAAATTTCTGATAATCTGGACAACAACCCCATGGACTTTGCCAGGAAATACTGCTGTGATGGTTCACCCTGATTTTGAATATGCAGAAGCAGAAACACAAAATGGAGAAGTATGGATAATAGCAAAAGAACTAGTGCAAGGATTATTTGACAAAATCAAAGCAAAGTATAGAATAAAAAAGATAGCCAGAGGCAACGAACTCAGAGGGGTAGAATATGTTAATCCTCTTGTAAAAAATATGGCTCTTCCTAAATTAAAAAATGCTTACAAAGTCATACTTTCGGGAAGATATGTGACTTTAGATACAGGAACGGGGCTTGTGCATTGCGCTCCAGGGCATGGAAAAGAGGATTATGATGCTTCAAGAGAAGATAATATTGACATTTTAAGTCCTGTTGGAATAGATGGAAGAATGACTGAAGAAACAGGAAAATATGCAGGCAAAAAAGCAAGAGTTGTTGACGAAGAAATAATAAAGGACTTGGAAAAAGAAGGCAGTTTAGTTTTTATTGAAAAATACACACATGATTATCCCCTTTGCTGGAGATGCAATACTCCTCTACTGATGATTTCTGTTCCGCAGTGGTTTTTTAAAATCAGTGGTGTGCATTCTAAACTTTTAAAAGAAAATGAAGAAGTTAACTGGATTCCTGGATGGGCAAAAGATAGAATGAAAGCCTGGTTAGAGGGCATATCTGACTGGCCAATTTCAAGAGAAAGATACTGGGGAACTCCACTGCCTATTTGGACTTGCGAGAAATGCAATGAGGAAATAGTTATAGAAAGCATAAAAGAGCTTGAAAAACTTTCAGGAAAGAAGGTAAAAGAAGTTCACAAGCCAGAAATAGATGAGATTAAAATAAAATGCAAAAAATGCAATGGAATTATGAAGAGAACTACTGGAGTTTTGGATGTTTGGTTTGATTCGGGAGTTTCAAGTTGGGCTGCTCTTGACTTTCCGCAGAAAAAAGACAAGTTCAGCAAATTATGGCCTGCTGACTTTAATCTTGAAGGACCAGATCAGTTCAGAGGTTGGTGGAATTCTCAGTTAATACTTTCTACAATTGCTTTTGACAAAAAACCTTTCAAAAATATATATGTCCATGGCATGGTTCTTGATTTGGGAAAAAAGAAAATGTCCAAATCCCTTGGTAATATCGTTTCTCCCTCGGAAGTCATTGAAAAATTTGGAAGAGATGCACTAAGATATTATTTTTCGCTTATAAATCCTGGAGAAAGCATAAGTTATGATGAAAGTTGTTTCAAGGAGATTAATAAATTTTTTACTATATTGCAGAATATACAAAATCTTGTAAAGACAGAGTACCAACTCCAGTTTAAAGAAAAAGCTTCAGCCAAAGAAATAGAAGACAAATGGATTTTGTCTAAGCTGAATAATTTAATTAAGGAAACTACGAAAAATTATAATAATTATCTTTTTTATAAGAATGCTGAATTAATGTCTTCGTTTGTTTTAGATGATTTATCAAGGAATTACATAAAAATGGTTAGAGAAAGGATAAATAACAAAGATAAGCATGTTGGAGAAATTTTAAATTATGCTTTAAGCTGTGTTTCTCTTTTATCAGCGCCGATAATGCCTTATTTTTCTGATTATTTGTTTGATTCTATGAATGGAAAAAGAGAATCAGTCCATCTGTGCAATTTTCCAAAACCAGATTTAAAGAAAATCAACAAACATCTTGAAGACGAGTTTGAATTTGCATTGAAAGTTATTGAAACTGGCTTGGCTGAAAGAGACAAGGCAAAGATAGGATTGAAATGGCCTCTTGCAAAAGCAGAAGTCTACTGCGATAAAATCATAAGCAAGGAAGTGATTGAAGTTATTGAAAGGCAATTGAATGTTAAAAGTGTAAAAGTGATAAAAAGCGATGAGTTGAAAGTCGTCTTGGACATAAAAACAACCCCCGAACTTGAAGCAGAGGGTTATGCAAGAGAATTAAGCAGGCAGGTTCAGGCATTCAGGAAAAAACTTGGATTGAAAAAGACAGATGCGGTTGAACTTTTTATTATAACCGACGAAGAATTTAAAGAAACTCTTGAAAAACAGAAAAAATTTATTAAAGACAGAACGAATTCAAAAAAACTGGAAATTGTTATAACTGCTAAGGAAAGATTTAAAAATAGCATTGACTTTGAAATTAAAAGTAAAAGAGGGTGCATCGCTATAAAACACTAATGACTTATTATGACTACCCATCAGTAATTCAACGAGATTACTCTTTTACAATAACAATCTTTAAAAGTAAAAGAGGGCAATAAAAAATAAGATGATAGTCAAAGAAGAATTTTTGAGCAGATTAAGAAAGATTTTTGATTTAAATCAATACGAGGTAAAGGTATGGACTGCTCTTATTTCTCGTGGGACTTCTACTGCAGGTGAGTTGAGCAATATTTCTGATGTACCAAGGTCAAGAACCTATGACATCCTTGAATCGTTAGAAAAAAAAGGATTTATTGTTATGAAGCTGGGTAAGCCTATAAAATTTATTGCATTAAAGCCAGAGGAAGTTGTTGAAAGGGTTAAGAAAAACCTGGTCAGGTCTGCACAGGAGAAATCAAAAAGACTTGAAACTTTAAAGGGAGATGAAGTTCTTGAAGAGCTTAACACATTGTTCACACAGGGCATAAAATTTGTTGAGCCATCAGATCTTTCTGGCAGTTTAAGAGGAAGGCAGAACTTAAACAATCATATTGACATGATGGTTAGAGATGCAGAAAGCACAATAACAATTGTAACAACAAGAGAAGGGCTGAACAGGAAAATGGAAGCATTGATGACTAGCCTCGAGAAAGCAAAAAAAAGAGGAGTTAAAATAAGAATTGCTGCGCCAATAGATGCAAGTAATATACAGGTTGCAAGAGATTTCAAGAGAATTGCAGAGGTTAAGAATATGGAAAAAATAAAAGCGAGGTTTGTGATTATAGACTCAAAACAGATAATGTTCATGCTTCTTGATGATGAAAAATTCCATCCTAATTATGATGTAGGCATCTGGATTAATACTGATTTCTTTGCCCAGGCATTAGAGCAGATGTTTGAATTAGCTTGGAAAGAGATGAAGAATGTGAAGTAAGGGGGATAGGGATAATAAAAAGGGCACTATTTAGATTATGTTAATAGCGTCGGATAGATAAGTTCGGGTTATCAAAAAGTCCTTGTGTATTACCACATGTCAAGAATGTAAATTCTTGAGCACTCTCAGAAATCGTAGATTTCTGAAGCCTTAAAAGGTGTGGTTTGTTTGGACTTTTGGGTGCTCAAGGTACAACCACACTCTTTAGAGTGTGGTTTTTGTCAAGTACCTTGACATAATAAAATCATTTATGTATCAAACGCCGATTCCTGATAACTTAATAATTGGATTATATAATAATGTTCACACTTGATTTATTATACACTATTTCTTCTAACAAAATAATAATTCTTTATCTTTACTCCCCACTTTAATTTACAGCTTCCAATCTCTGGGCTTATGGGCAGTTTCCCAATGAATTAAAAAACTAAAAAAGAAATCTAAAAAGATAAAAATAAAAAAAATAAAAAAAATTTTATTTAAGGTAATGGATTATTGCCAAAATTACGCTTAACAAAGTTGTTATTACTACTATCCATCCGCCTACTGTTGAAACTACCTCGGGAATGTATGGAACTACAAGTGTTCCCTTTGTCATTGCAAAGCCTACTGCCAGTGAAACAAGTATCCCTGTAAGCCAAGCGACAAAACCGAGCAATGTTGATAAACCACCTTTTTTCGCCATTTTTTACCTCCTTTTTATAGTGAATATTCTATGAATAATAAGAAATTAGAGTTTAAAAAGCTTAGGGTTTTTTGGCACTTTTGATTGTATCTGCGAGGGGATATTTTTTGTGATATACTGTCACATCTCTTCCAAAACATCAATGCCTAAAAGATTTAAAGAATTTTTCAAAACAATCCTAAATGCCTCAACTAAAGAAAGCCTGAAATTCTGTTTCTCTGAATTAATAACAGGGCATACATGATAAAACTCATTGAAAAGTTTAGCAAGTTGATAAGAATAATTTGCAATGTGGGATGGATTCATATCTTGGTAAGATTTTAAAACAACCTCGGGGAATTCATTTAACTTTTTAATTAGCTCAAATTCTTTTTCATCTAATTTATCTATTTTAATTTTAAGATTTGATTTTCTCTTTGCCTTTCTTAAAATTGAAGATGCCCGGGCATAACTATACTGAAGATAGGGACCGGTGTCGCCTTCGAAAGACACAAATCTTTTTATGTCAAAAATCATGTCATTAACTCGGTTGTTTTTCAAGTCCCCATAAAAAATGGCTGCAATTGCAACTGTTGATGCTCTTTTCTCAAGTTCTTTTTTTGAGATTTTTTCCGCTCTTTTTTGTATTTCTTTTTTTGCCAGAGAGATTGTTTCATTTAAAATGTCTTCCATAAAAATCGTTTTCCCTTTTCTTGTTGCAAACTTTTTTTTGTCTTTGTCTAAATATAACCCATGATACACATGAATACAATTCTTTGCCCATCCATACCCCATTAATTCCAGCACTTTAAAGACTTGTTTAAAATGAAGCTCTTGCTCATGTCCTACTTCATAAATCATCCTGCTGAAATTATATTTTTTATATCTGTCAATTGCAGCAGATATATCTCTTGTTGCATATAAAGTAGTGCCATCGCTCTTTTCAATCAGACATACTCCCAAATCATATTCTTTCAGGTTGACTATTAATGCACCCTCGCTTTTTTCAATCAGATTTTTACTGTTTAATTCATCAAGAACATTAACCATCTCCTTATTGTACATGGATTCTCCAGAGTATACATCAAATTTAATTCCAAGGGAGTTGTATATTCTTTCAAAATCCTTCACACTCAAATCTTTAAATTTTTTCCACAACTTTAGAGATTCTTTGTTTCCCTGCTCAAGGCTTTTAAATTCCTCTCTTGACTTGGATTCATAAATTTTTTTGCCAGACTTAATATAAATATCAAGCAAGTGCTTTATAGCGTCTTTTTTTAATTTTTTTTCATCTCCAAACTTTTTGTAGCCAAAGAGAAGTTTTCCAAATTGAGTCCCCCAATCTCCAAGATAGTTGATTCTTATGACTTTAAAACCTTGAAATTCAGAAATGTTCGCCAAAGAGTTTCCTATTATTGTAGACCTTAAATGGCCTATGCCAAACGGCTTTGCAATATTTGGAGAGGAAAATTCAACAACAACTTTTTCTCCTTTTCCAATATTCAATCGTCCAAAGCTTTCTTTT
>JAHIEH010000056.1 GCA_018901675.1 Nanobdellota archaeon | reverse complement strand
TTTGTATGAATGTTTGGTTTAGATTCTTTCAAAACATTTATGCTAGAAAACTTCCTGTTTTCTTTGTATGAATGTTTGGTTTAGATTCTTTCAAAACATTTATGCTAGAAAACTTCCTGTTTTCTTTGTATGAATGTTTGGTTTAGATTCTTTCAAAACATTTATGCTAGAAAACTTCCTGTTTTCTTTGTAAACTTTTTGCTTAGTATTTTTTAATTATTCAAACATCATTTTAATAAACTAATCTTCATCCTGCACACAATAGATTCTAAATCGTAACTAAAATCACTTCTATTTGAAATGCCGCTCTCCATTTCTGTATATATTTTATTATAAGGCAATCTTACTAATCTGCCTGCAAAACTAAAATTATCTTCAATTGGATTAGAAGAAAGTTTTTCTGTAAAATAAAAATCCCAATGCCCATTAATAACTTGCAATTTTTCAATCCGTCTTTGAATTAATTTTTTTTCATATTCAAGAGGACGATTAGAATATAAGTAAGAAGAATGGATATTGTCTATTGATACCCCTGTCAAAATAATTATTGGGATTAACAACTGCAAACTTTTTTGTTTTAAATATTGCCTGATTTGCATACTCTTCATACTCCTTACTAAAATAAAAGAAACATAATTTATAAGAATTACTAGTGTTTAATATACCTTATTAAATACTCTTACTGATTTTCTGCCAGCCCTTTCCTGTTTCTTATCTTCCTGATAACATCTGTCTGAAGATCACCTGGAATCTTTTCAAACTGCTGATCCATTAAATTTGAAACTCCTCTTCCCTCTGTTGCACTTCTCAAGTCAGAGCTCCAGCCAATCATTTCTGCAACAGGCAGTTTTGCTTTAATTTCTGTCTGCGAACCTTTTTGTTCTACATCAAGCAACTGCCCTCTCTTGCTTGCGACTAACTTTGTGACTGCTCCCATAAATTCTGTAGGGGCTTCAATTAAATAAATCTGAAGCGGCTCTAACAAACAAGCTTTGCCTTCTTTCATGGCAGAATGTAGAGCATCTCTGACAGCAGGGTACACCTGAGCAGGGCCTCTGTGAATAGCATCTTCATGCAGTTTTATGTCTAATAAAGAAACTTTCATTTTCATGCATGGTTCTTTTGCTAAAGGGCCTGCATTAATAATTTGCTCAAAAGCATCTAAAACCAAATCAATAACCTCGCCAATATGAACTTCTCCTCTTGTCTGGTCTAAAAAAACATTTCCTTTGTAGATATTCCTATATTGTTTGACTTCATCATTATCCACTCCGAGATTTCTTAGCGTTTCATCAAGAGTCTTGTCTTTTTTCTTAATTCTTCCTTCGGGTATATCCCCATTTTTTATTGCCTTGTAAACTTCATCTTCTAAAGGCTCCACTTTTATAAAAAAGCCATTATGTTTGTTCGGACTTCTTCCTTCCATGACTGCAGATTCCTTTGGAACAGTCTCTCTATAAACTACTATCGGTGATGAAGTTTTTACCTCAAGACCTTTTTCAGTCTTTATTCTATTTTCTATAATCTCCAAATGCAGTTCTCCCATGCCTGAGATAAGGTTTTCCCCTGTTTCTTCATTAATCTCCACCTTAATGCTGGGATCTTCTTTAGCAACTTTTCTCAAAATTTCAATTAGTTTTGGAAGGTCAGATAATTTTGTAACCTCAATAGCTTTAGTAATAACTGGCTCGAAAATATGCCTGATATCTTCAAAAGGATGTTCTGGCTTTGAGGTAACTGTCTCGCTTGTTTCTCCTGTTACTCCTGCGATTGCCACAACATTTCCTGCTCCAATTTCTTCTACTTGTTCTGGTTTTATGCCATTGTAAATTAACACTTGCTGGATTTTTTGTTTCTGTTTTGCGCTGTTTAAATAAACATCCATTCCTGCTTTTAATGTTCCAGAGAATAATCTTCCAGCAGAAATTTCTTTTCCTGACCTCGGGTCAATTACTATTCTTGTAATAACAAAAGCTATTTCTCCCTTTTCATTGCAGTCAACAAGATTTTTACCAAACTGGCTTTCTAAATCTCCGTGCCATATTTTTGGGATTCTGTATTTTTGGGCATCTAAGGGATTGGGCATATGTTTAACAATCATATCTAAAATAATCTCGTGAAGAGGTGCGTTTTTCCACACCCAAGCATCTCTTTCTTCTTCAGTCATCTCAGTGTAAATTCTTAAAATGTCTTTGAATGTAATTCCTTTTTTCTGCATATAGGGAAGGGATAATGCCCAATTCTCTCTCGCACTCCCGAATGCAACACTTCCATCATTTATGCTTACTTTCCATTTCTCTCTGTATTCTGGCTCTGCAATTTGTTCAATTAAATAATTAAACTGATTGATTATTTTTATAATTCTCTCCTGCATTTTATCTGGCGTCAGCTTTAATTCTCGTATAAGCCTATCAAATTTATTAATAAACAAAACCGGTTTTACTCTTTCTCTTAAGGCCTGTTTCAAAACTGTTTCTGTCTGAGGCATGACTCCTTCAACAGCGCAAACCAAAACTATAGTGCCGTCTATTGCTCTCATTGCTCTTGTAACATTCCCAGAAAAATCAACATGGCCAGGAGTGTCTATAAGATTGATAAGATATTCCTCTCCTTGAAATTGATGAACCATAGAAACATTCGCAGCATCAACTGTCATCAATCTTTCCTGCTCATCTGAATGTTGCCAGGTTGCCATTCCCTCGGATAAATCTCCTGCATTTTTTACAGCCATTTGCCCGGCAGCTGCTAAAAGATTGTCGGTAAATGCAGTATTATGGATTATTAAACCTTCAGAAATAAAGTTGTGCGTTTCCGGAATTGTGAAATCATAAACAACATCTTGAAAACTTTCTTCTATTTTGCTTATTTCTACAAATGCTAATTCATTATAAATATTTTTTATTAATTGGATTAATTTTTGCCCTTGATTGTTATTAACTAAAATTTTTATATAGTCATAATCTTCGGGATTTACATTTTTTTCTTTCCAGAAAAAATCAATATTTTTTGCGCATACTACACAATCATCAATTTTTAATTCACAAGCAGATTTTTCTGTAAATTTATTATTTTCAAACACAACATATTTATGTTCCGGAGTAGTTTCAATCTCAAAGCTGTTCCTTAGTTTTATCTTTATTGTTTTCCCCCCAATTAATCTCCAGACATGCTTTATCTCCCTTTTTTCTATTTCTCCTGTTTGTTTGTTAAGAGAAAATATTTCTATGGGCTTTTTTGGGGAATAAACAGTATGCTCTTCTTTTTCTTCAACAATCTTGCCTTCTTTAGCTGTCTCGTCAAAAATCTCTTCCGCTGTTCTTATGTTTCCATCTGCTAAAAGTAATCTTGAATTTCCTGCTATACATTTTCCGTGGTGAATATGCGCAGAGGTGCAGACATTTCTAATATAATCCTGTTTCTTTGATATTCTCTTAATTTTTTCTATTTGTGTTTCTTTGTCTACCACTTTCTTCTCCTTCTCCCTGAAAGCGGGAGATTAGAAAATTTCCTATTTTCTTTTATCAGCCATTTTATTTTTTTATTCCTCAATAAATTATTAGTCAAAATAGATAAAACTGTTAATGTTATAAATTTAACTTAGAGCAACAGTTATCTTTTTAACTATAACTTTAGCTTTTAACTCTGGATATAATTTAATTGAGAAAATGCTTTTTAAATGTTTTTGAAATTTTTAATCAACAGCGTTAAAATTAATTTACCGATTTATCTCGCAGAATCAGCCTGCTTTTCGGATTCATTTCTTTTTTTAACTGCAAAACTTTCTCCATTGTTTTCAGAAGTGAGAATTATCTCTTCTGACAAAGCTTGTGTTATGCTTTTTTTCTTTCCAAAAGCTTTGTCTGATGCCCCATTAATAATCCATCTTATTGCCAAGTTTACTCTTCTTGATGGGGAAACATCTACTGCCTGTGGATATCTTGCACCGCCATATTCAATAACTGTGATTTCATCCTTTGGTGCAGAGTTTTCTACTGCCTTAATTAAAACCTGAACAGGATTTTGTTTTGTTTTTTGTTCTATAATTTTAAATGCATTCAAAACAATGCTCATATTTCTTGAGTATTTTCCTGTGCTGTCCCCGAATTCAATTTTATGCTTTTTGCCCCTATGTCCTGCAACACCAAGCCTGTTTGCAAATCTTTCTACTAAATTAACTCTTGCCTGCTTGAACTTTCCAACTTCTCTTCCCTGGCTTTTCAAAACTAATTTTGGCTCAAGATTGATAGCATTTCTCAGTCCAGGATCGCTGATTTTAACTTCGTTTAAATCATAAAGGTCAAATATCTTAAAACTTAAAGCCGGTTTTGTTTGTTGTTCTTGCATTTTAAATTCTTTTATACTCCATAAACACTTCCAAAATTTTAAATTTAAGAGGATGAATCGGTTTAACAGTCATGATTAAATCACGACTATTCATCTTATATTTTGCAGAGTCATTTATTGCAGATTTTATTAATGAATTATAATCATCTGATCCCACTCTCATTATAGGACTATAAAAAAATTCAGCATTCGGCATGTCAATAATTCTTTGTAGTGTTGTAGTTGCATGTTTCATTTTCAACGTCTACCCTTTTCTATCTTGCCTTTCCATAATGCTCTTAAAGGCTGGTCATTTACTTTTATAACCTGGAATCTAACCCCCGGAATATCACCTTTGCTTCTCCCTTGCTTCCCACCAATTCTTTCTACAATAACTTCATCATGTTCATCGATAAATTTCTGCGCTAAATTGCCCGGGATAAACGCCGTCACTGTTTTGCTGTTTTTAATCAATTGAACTTTGCAGCATTTTCTCATTGCAGAGTTTGGCTGTTTAGCTTCTTTTTGAACTTTTTGTAGAACAATTCCCTTTGCCTGGCTTTTTCCTTCCAAAGGGTCTGCTTTAGCATACAATCCTAGAGTTTTCACTTTGTATTTTCTGTCTTTCCATCTAAATTTTCTCCTATCCTTCATTAATTTCTTTGCGTTTTTCAGTCCCATTTTTATAAATCTTTCGAATTATGTTCGGATAAATATTGTTAATAAAATTAGTTTTTAAAGGTTGTGATATTTCAAAGAATTTCAAGCTTAAATAATTCTCAGCTCTTTTCCAAAATAATCTTTAACTATCTGCTGCAACTCAAAAAATCTCCTCCTGTTTATTCCTATTAGTGCTGCTTTGTTTTGCATTCCAGCAGTAATTATCATCTCCTCGCCCTTTATCTCCAAATCCTTGAAGGAAGTAGGATTGACTACACCTTCAATGAATTCCCTAGCATTTTCTATACCTTCAGGATTTACAACAAATCTTATCCTCTTGTCAAGTATCTCACTCAATTTTTTAACATTTATCCCTCTTTCACCAATTGCTTTGGGAATCCTTTTCTTAGGTATGGCAAAGATGATTGTTCTGTTATACTTAAAACAATGGCTAGTATTAACATTTGTAATTTTTTCAAATAGGTTTATGTACCTCATATGCTGCATATCAATCGTGTTTCCCATTTCTATTCTTTAAAAAACAAATTTCCTCTGATAATTAATCTCTCAATCATCTTTATAAAACTTTTTGATTTCATATCTTTTTCCAGAATTATTTATCCACTCTCTCAACAACTTCTTTTTTAGCTGTTTTTAAGTCTGACTCTTTCTTTTTTAATGGCCCGGTAACTTTTACAAGCAAGCCTGGCAAGCCAGTGCCAATTGGAACTGGTTGGTTTAAAATTATATTTTCCACCACACTTGTTAATCTGTCTTTAGTCCCTTTCATCGTTGCGTTTACAAAATGTTTTATAGGAGTTTCAAAGCTTGCCCTTGCCAATATAGAAGATTTCTGGGCAATAATCCCCATTCTTGTAACTCCCTTAACCTCTCCAGTACTGCACATAGAATCCGCAACTATATCCAGATGCCTGTAATCAATATCAAACCCCTGTGTTTGAAGCACACTCTTGATTTCATTAATTATCAGCTGTCTTGCGGCTTCTATTCCAAATACATCTGCAATCTCATAAAGATTGTTGGAAATTGTTTTGATTTTATCGACTTCTTTCATCTTTATGAAATCTTTCAAATTAGTTCCAAGAGTTATAATAACAAAATCTTTTTCTCTTTTTACAATTAAAATCTGTTTTATTCCTTTCACCCCAGAGATGATGGTTTCTTTAAGTTTCTCTTTAAGAGCATATATCTCCTTAAAGTCGAATTCACCTGCATCTATTATTATTGAACCGCTTCTTTCTTTTACTTTAAATCCACACTCGTTTAATCTTTCTAACACTTTAGCGATAGTAATATGAATTCTTTTTAAGGCTTTGTCATCTATTTTAATTTCTATTTTTTTATCAGAGAAATCCAAAATAATTTCAGAAGCAATTTCCCTAAGGGTAACTTCTTTTATTTTTTCAGCCAATATTTTTGCGTCCTTCTCATTATTCCAGTCTTTTTCAAGGTGAACCTCCATCTTTGGAGAAGAAGGCTGTTTTCTCGCATCAAATATTTCTATAATCCTCGGTAAACCCATAGTAATCTGCATCTCCTGTACCCCTGCAAAATGGAATACATTCAATGCCATTTGTGTTGATGACTCCCCGAAAGATTGTGCAGTAATAATCCCGACCGCTTCTCCCGGTTCTACTTCCTCATTAAGATGCAGCTTAGAAACATCAATACCATCGCCTCCATATTTAAATTGTATAATATTATTATTACTGTCTCTTACTGTTCGGTCATATTCTACTCTTAAATCCTGAAGGGCATTTGCAAGTCTTCTATACAAATAACCTGATTTAGGAGTTCTTAATGCAGTGTCCATAAGCGCATCTCTTCCTGCTATTGCGCCAAAGAAAAACTCATCTGGTCTTAATCCTCTTATGAATGAAGAGTGTATAAACCCTCTCGCCTTAGCTGACAAATCCCCTGGTTTGAAAAAAGACAAAGTTCTTTCAGTATAACCCAAGTCAATTCTCTTGCCCCATAAAGCTTGCTGTCCTACACAGCAAGCCATTTGTGTTATGTTAAGAATATTTCCTCCCCCGCCAGACATAATCATATGATTAACTGGGTTGTGTTTTGGAAACTGTTCTTTGACTATACTTCCTATTTTTGTTCTGACTTCATTTAATACCTGCAGAATTTTTATCTCTCTTGATTCTTCTTTTGTTTTCCCAGGAATTATTTCAAGAGTGCTGTCTTCAAAAGATAGGATTATTTTGTTTGCTTTCTCTTCTGCCTTTTCAATTATCTCCTCTCCCGCTTTTATTATGTTATCTTCTAAATCAAGGTCTTCAAGTGAGATAGTTATCCCTCTATTCGTTAAATATGTGGTGCCTAAAGAAAAAGCTTTTTTCAATGATTCTATTGTTTCATACCTTCCAATTTTTTTGTCAAGCGCTTTAATCAATTCTCCATCTTCTTCTCCAAAAGCAGTTTTATCAATCACTCCCCTGATAATTTTTCCATCTTTTATGTCCATGCTTTTGTTTGAAAAAGTGATATCCGGAAGTATCCTTGAAAACAACTCCTTGCCGTCTATTGTTTTTTTATTAAACTCTGCAATCACCCCCGATTGAAACAATAATTGGCTCGCTTGTTCTTTTGAAAATTCATCTAAACTTAAAAGGTATCCTCCAGTTATTGCATCAGACTTGCATCCAATAAGGTTTGTGTTGTTTTTTGGGCTTATTAAATTCTGTTTAACATCTAAAAGAATTTTTGCTTCTGCCCTTGCCTCTTCTGTTTGAGGGGAATGGATATTCATTTCATCTCCATCAAAATCAGCATTATAAGGGAAAGTTACTGCAGGATGCAGCCTGAATGTCCTCCCTGGGAGAACTCTTACATAATGCGCCATTAAACTTCCTCTATGCAAGCTAGGGTGCCTGTTAAACAGCACAATATCTCCGTCTTGCATATGTCTCTCTACTTTATATCCTGGAGAAAGTTCATTGATTATTTCTTCTTTAAGGTCAGCAGTAATTTTCTTTTTCTTTCCGTCGGGTCTGATAATATAATTGGCTGCAGGGTACTTGTCTGACATTACTAATTGTTTCATCCTTTCAATATTCAAATCTGTAGCTGTTTCGCATACAGTGATTATTTTCGCAATCTCATAAGGAATTCCAACTTCATTAATCTCTAAATAAGGATCAGGGGATATAACCGTTCTTCCAGAATAATTTACCCTCTTCCCGGAAAGATTTTTTCTTATTCTTCCTTCTTTACCCTTAATTCTTTCTGTAATCGTCTTTAATGGCTGTCCGCTTCTGTGCCTCGCAGGAGGTATTCTTGCTACAGTATTGTCAAAAAAAGTTGTTACATGGAATTGAAGCAAATCCCATAAATCTTCAATTATAACCTCTGGAGCTCCAGCATTAAGATTCTCCCACAATCTTTGATTAGCTCTTATAATGTCTGATAGTTTATGGGTTAAATCATCTTCACTTCTTTCACCGCTTCCAAGAACAATGCTTGGCCTTACAGTAACTGCAGGGACGAGCAGATAAGTAAGCACAGCCCATTCAGGCCTGCATGTTTCAGGATTTACTCCTACTTTACTTAATTCCTCATCGTTTATTTTTACAAGAATTTCTCTTACCTCAGTAGGAAAAAGCCTTTTTTTTCCAATATAAAAAGTAGTTGGCTTGTCTGTTTTTATCTTTTCCTTGATTGCATTGCAATGAGGGCATTTTTTCGCATCCTTTGCTTTTTTAGCTCTCTGGCTAACCGATAGTTCTTTTACAACATCATCTGTAAGCATAAGTTTTCCGCATTCATGGCAGAAACATTTTAATGATAATTCAATTAAAGATATATACTTCAAATGGATAACCGGTCTTGCCAGTTCTATCATGCCTGGATGGCCCAAACACTCTTTAAGCCTCCCTCCGCAGGTTCTGCATCTTAATCCAGCATCGATAGCTCCTAATCTTAAATCCATTAAACCGCCATCAACTGGATACCCATCAATATCATAAAGTTCTGGAGTAACTATCTTTGCAGCGCTGATTTTTTTAATCTGCTCCGGGCTGAACAAGCTGAATTTTAATTCCTTGATTTGTTTTCTTATTGGTTT